>NZ_JBITPH010000053.1:0-1082 GCF_050467685.1 Paenibacillus sp. NRS-1782 | reverse complement strand
GACGGATTGTCAAGCCAAGTGCGACAGTTCTTCTGAAAAGGATTCGTGAGCAGTCTTCCAGCCCAAACATTTTCGTGGTCTGTGGTTGATGAGATGGAGGGCATTCTCCAAATCTTCATCCGTGATGTGAGCGAAATCCGTCCCTTTGGGAAAGAACTCTCGCAGCAAGCCATTGGCATTCTCATTTGAGCCCCGCTGCCAGGACGAGTAAGGATCAGCAAAGTAGACCTGAATGCCATGCGTAGCTTCCAGGCTGGGATAACAAGCAAATTCCTTGCCTCGGTCAGCGGTAGCGGTCTGGAAGGCTCCGGTAGGGTACTGAGAAGCGGCTACGCCAAAGGCAATCTCCATCGATAGCGCCGTGCGGTCAGGCATCTTGATCGCGGTATACAGACGCGTTTTGCGTTCAATGAACGTGGCTACGCAGCCCTTACTTTTTCCACGGCTCGAGACGACGGTATCCAGTTCCCAATGGCCGAACGTTTCCCGAGAACGGACGTCTTTAGGGCGTTTTGAAATGGGTTTACCTATGGTAAACTTGCCACGGGTTTCTGCTGGCTTCTGTCGCTTGCCTTTGTGCCGAAGTACGGTTAGCGTCCCTCTCACCAAAAGGCCTGCATACAGCCAGCGATAAATGGTTTTGAAACACACCACACGCTGTCCTTCCTGACGCAACCGCTCTACGATCTGCTCTGGAGACCAGGTCGCCTGAAGCTTCTCTTCGATGACCGCCGCCTGCTTAGCAGTCCACTTTCCGGCAGGAATCGAGGCCTTACGTCGCTGGTGGTAGCTCTCTTGAGAGCGCTCGGCATGATACGCCTTTTGCTCGTCATGGCGTTGGAGTTCGCGACTAATGGTCGCATGGTGCCTGCCCAGTTCCTTGGCAATCGCTCTTGCACTTTTCCCCTGCTGATGCAGGATTTCTAGCTTGCTTCGTTCGATTATGCTAAGATGTGAATAACTCATGGACTGATTCTCCTTGTGTGAATGCTGGTGTGGTAACTTTCATTCTACACGAATCAGGCCATGAGCCCTTTTTTATTTATTTCCAGCAGGTGTCGCACTTCATATTACAATCCGTC
>NZ_JBITPH010000052.1:0-19633 GCF_050467685.1 Paenibacillus sp. NRS-1782 | reverse complement strand
CTGGTTTATAGAAAGAGCGATTTGCTCATTTTTAATGCTAGCGATTCTTCTATATAGAAGAAATCTTTATTTTCATCATCCATTTGTTCAGTTTTCAAAGAACTTGTCTGTCCTCGTTTCTTCAACGAGTCAGGAATTAGATCATATCATGCCGGTTGCTTTCTTGTCAAATCTTTTTTTGATTTTCTTTTCAGCATCCTCCGCTTCGAGAAATGTTATTCTCAAAGCAACGTCTAATAATATAACATGCCTAAAGTTATTTAGCAAGCATTTTTTTAATTTCTTTTTTTCGTAACTGCTCCCCCCCTTTCTATACATTAGATAACTAAAAACAGCCACCCCGTAATAGAACGGAATGGCTGTGCTCTTGCAATTCAATTATTCTTGCTCCAACAGTCTGATGAACTCATTCTCATCTTCTATGGTATCAATTCCGAGCTGTTGGGCCTTGGCCAGCTTACTGCCTGCCTTTTCACCAGCTATGACTAGATCTGTCTTTTTGGATACAGATCCGGTCACATGGGCTCCGAGTGCCTCCAGCTTAGAAGCAGCTTCATCACGCGTAAGCTGATGCAGGGTACCTGTAAGCACAACCGTTTTGCCACTGAAAAAGCTGTCTGTCTTCTTCTCCTGTGGAGCTTCGGGAGCGTGAGCCTTTACCCCTAGAGATAACATCTTTTCAATCCCCGCTTGGGTAAATGGATCAGCAAAGAAGGCAACGATACTCTCAGCTACAATCCCGCCCACATCCGGCAATTCTATTAATTCCTCTACCGTAGCGGACATGACCTTGTGCAAATCACGGTAATGATCAGCCAACATGCGTGTAGTCGCTTTACCAGTATTCGGTATACCAAGGGCATAAAGGAATGAAGCCAAATCCCTCTCTTTACTCTGCTCAAGCGCTGCCAGAAGGTTATTGGCTTTTTTCTCACCAAATCGCTCCAGCTTCACAAGATCATCGAATTTAAGTGTATACAGATCCGCAGGCTCGCGCAATTCCAGTTCGTCGTGCAACTGGATTGCCGTTTTGTCGCTGAAGGTTTCAATATCCATGGCATCACGTGACGCAAAGTGGGAAATACGAGCCACAATCTGCGGCTTACAGCCCAACTTATTATCGCAAAATAAATGAGCCCCTCGCTGCTGCAACGGGAATCCACAGGCCGGACAATGATCCGGTACGATAATTTCATCTCCGTCGTCCTCAGATGTAACTTTTCCCAAAATTTCCGGAATGACATCATTCGAGCGGCGGATAAACACACGAGCCCCCAAAGCGAACTTCAGATTTTTCCGCTCGATATCCCCAGCATTGTTCAGTGTACAATTTTGTACAGTTACTCCCGCCAGCTCTACCGGTTCCACCCTTGCCAGTGGCGTAATTTTACCCGTACGACCTACATTCCATTCAACAGAGTTGAGCACCGTGGTCGTTTCCTCCGCCTCGAACTTATATGCCACCGCCCAGCGCGGAAATTTATCGGTGTAGCCTAGAACCTCACGTGTGCGCATATCTGTAATTTTCAGTACCGCCCCGTCAATGAGATAATCCAGTCCGGTACGAGACTTTTCAATATCAGCCAGTTGCTCCATAGCATCATCAAAATCGTCGAAGTAAGTCAGATATGGATTCACCTTAAAATGATTATCACGCAGGAAAATCATCATCTCCTGGTGGCTGCTAAACTGGATTCGGTCCGCGTAGCCTACATTGTAAAAAAATGCATTCAGTCGCCGCTCTGCTGTCGTTTTGGGATTTAAATTACGCAGAGCGCCAGCTGCGGCATTGCGTGCATTTTTAAGAGGGTCTACAGCGGTCTCATTATACTTCGCCAGCACAGACAGATTCATAATGCCTTCTCCCTGTACTTCAATAGTCCCATCCTGAAAAGGAATCGTTAGCGGCACGGATTTTATCGTCTTCACCTGTGCCAGTATTCCCTCGCCCACGACGCCATTTCCGCGTGTAGAAGCCTGTACCAGCTTCCCGTCAGTATAAGTCAGGTTTAGCGTCAGTCCATCAAATTTAAGCTCTATCGCATATCCTGGAGGCGGTAAAGGCTGCTCCGGGTTCTTGGTATTGTAATCGTTAACCAGCTTCATGACACGCGCGTTCCAGGCGCGCAGCTGCTCCACATTCTGTGCTTTATCCAAGCTCCATAATGGGGCGAGGTGGCGATGCGATGTGAAGCCTTTGAGTAACTCCCCTCCCACACGCTGTGTCGGAGAATCCGGCAGCACAAGACCACTCGTCTGTTCAAGCCCTACCAGCTCGTCATAAAGCACATCATATTCTTTGTCGCTGATCTTGGGCTCATCCAGTGTGTAGTAATGATAATTATATGTGTTCAGCTCAGCAACAAGCTGCTCCATCCTGTGCATTGGGTTCATGCAGGCGTATCCCTCCGGGAACTTCATCAGGGCAGAAGCCTAAGCCAATTGCCGCTGTGAGGTTCGAGATTTAATGATGTTTGAGATTTATTCTACTTTTGTAATAGGTGCAAAGCCAGCCAGCAGGCGTTTAACTCCTACCGGTGCCGGGAAAGCGATCTGAAGCTCCATATCATTGCCTGTACCTTTTACAGCTACTATGGTTCCAATTCCCCACTTGCCATGCTGTACCTTGTCTCCGGCAACAAAAATGGAGGGGCCTCCTGCCGAAGTAGCCGGAGTTGGTTTCGCGGATGAAGATGTCGTTACTGTTACGCGGGGCGACGCGGAAGCTGACGAACCACTACGGCTCATCGTATCAAAGGAACGCTCTCCACCAAAGTTACTGCCGCTGGTTTTACCCAGTCCACGCCCGCCATAGGAGCCGCCTACATTGCCTGATCGGCGATAGCGATCCGTTTTGATGATCGTATCCTCTTTTAACTCATCCGGAATCTCTTCAAGAAAGCGAGAAGACGGATTAGCGGTGGTACGGCCAAACAGCGTGCGCATCTGTGCGCATGTAAGAAACAGTTGCTCCTCTGCACGGGTAATCCCGACATACGCCAGCCTGCGCTCTTCCTCCAGCTCTTCATTATCCAAAAAGGCCCGACTGTGAGGGAATACCCCCTCCTCCATACCGACAATAAATACGATTGGGAACTCCAGTCCTTTTGCGCTGTGCATGGTCATCAATACAACCGCATCGCTTTGTTCCTCTTCATCGTCATTCATGGAATCAATATCCGCGATAAGAGCAAGATCGGTCAGGAAGGAGACGAGTGACTTGTCCTCCGCTCCTTTTTCAAATTCCATCGTTACTGACAGGAACTCATCAATATTCTCCAGACGTGAGCGTGATTCAAGCGTATTCTCATTTTGCAGCTCCAGTCGATATTGGCTGGTTTCCAGCATTTTTTCCGTTAACTCGGTGACGGACAGATAGTCCACCATCCGACTCAAGCCTTCAATCATATCGTAAAACTCGACAAGCGCATTGCGCGTACGTCCGGCAAAGCCCAAATCGTCTACCACCTGCAACACGCGGAAAATAGAAACTCCACGCTCCGCTGCAGCTGCTTGCAATTTACCAACCGTTGTATCTCCAATACTTCGTTTTGGCACATTAATGATTCGGATCAAGCTGATATCGTCATCAGGATTGGAGAGCAGACGAAGGTACGCCAGCAAGTCCTTAATCTCTTTACGATCATAGAACTTGATGCCGCCAACGATCTGGTACGGAATATCCGATTTGATCAAAATTTCCTCGACAACCCGTGACTGAGCATTGGTACGGTACAAAATTGCATGATGGCTATAGGTTTTGCCTGCATTGATATTTTTATGAATTTCCGAGGCGATAAAATAGCCCTCATCATGCTCCGAGTCAGCCCGGTAAACTTTAATCTTGGCCCCGCCTTCTTTGTCGGTCCATAGTTTCTTCGGCTTGCGGCCCGTATTTTGCCCAATTACTTCATTGGCGGCATTCAGAATATTCGAGGTTGACCGATAGTTTTGCTCCAGCATAATGGTACGTGCTTCCGGATAGTCCTCTTCAAAGTTCAAAATGTTGCTGATATCCGCCCCGCGCCAACGATAGATGGACTGATCGCTATCACCAACTACACAAATTCGGTGATGCTGGTCAGCCAGCATTTTACACAGCATGTACTGCGCACGGTTCGTATCCTGATATTCATCGACATGAATGTATTGGAATTTCTTCTGATAGAAATCCAGTACCTCGGGTACTTCTTTAAATAATTGAATCGTTGCCATAATCAGATCATCAAAATCCAGAGAGTTGTTATTTTTGAGACGTTGTTGGTATTTGGTGTATACCTTCGCCACAATTCCCTCAAAATAGTCGCCAATCTTGCGCTCATACATTTCAGGAGTGACCAGTTCATTTTTAGCTGTGCTCATCATGGACTGAACCGCTTTTGGTTCGAATTTTTTGGTGTCTATGTTCAGATCCTTCATGCAGTTCCGAATGACAGACAACTGATCTGTAGAATCGAGAATGCTGAAATTAGAGGTAAATCCGATCCGCTCGATATCTCGACGCAAAATACGCACACACATGGAGTGAAAGGTGGATACCCACACATCCCTCCCCTGCGGGCCAATCAGTTTGGATACGCGATCCT
Organism: Paenibacillus sp. NRS-1782; assembly: GCF_050467685.1. Taxonomy (NCBI): domain Bacteria; kingdom Bacillati; phylum Bacillota; class Bacilli; order Caryophanales; family Paenibacillaceae; genus Paenibacillus; species Paenibacillus sp. NRS-1782. The sequence continues at coordinate 15,047 of NZ_JBITPH010000052.1, read as the reverse complement.
GCATTTCACGCGCGGCCTTGTTCGTAAAGGTAATTGCCAAAATGCCCCATGGAGCCGTCTTGCGGGTCGCGATGAGGTAGGCAATCCGGTGCGTGAGCACCCGGGTCTTTCCACTGCCTGCGCCAGCCATAATCAGCAACGGTCCGTCTATCGCCTCCACTGCCTCACGCTGAGGCGGATTGAGACGGGCTACAGCCTCGTGTATATCTATTGATTGCATGCGTGCATGCTCCTTTCTACAAGCTTTCATAAAATCACATTCTATACTTCCAACTTCACAGCTACCGTCTCCAGCGCTTTCGCCAAGTCACGGTAAATGATGTTCCCTACTACAATGGTGTCACAAACGGCAGCCGCTTGTAACGCGGTAGATTTATCCACGATACCCCCTCCGTATAGGACACGAGCGCGCTCCGTACTGCGATGTATTTTTTGTACCAGTTCCATATCTCCAAAGGCACCGCTATACTCCACATATACAATCGGCAGATGCATGAGCTTGTCGGCAACCTCTGCATATGAAGCGGCAGATGAAGCATCGAGTGATGCATCCGCTCCGGTAATCTTGGCCACCGTAGAATCACCATTCAAAACAATATATCCTTCTGTCACAAGTAAATCCCAAGGGATCATATAACCAAACTGCTCAATCGCACGCTGGTGCTGTCCTAAGATCCAATTACTGTCCGTGGTATTGAGCACCATTGGAATCATATACAGGTCAAACCCCGGCACCACAGCCTCCAGATCAGACACTTCAAGCACACAGGGCACCTCATAACGCCGGATTCGCGACAGCAAATCCACCGTATTTTCATAGGTAACGCCCGACGAGCCTCCTACCATAATGGCATCCGTACCAGACATGCACACAGCATCCAGTCCCTCATCGTCCAGTTCCTTATCAGGGTCCAGCTTAAATACATGCCTCCATGATTGAATCGAATCCGCCAACACACATTCCTCCAGCATCCATTGTGCTTTTGCCACGATCCGGTCTAACCGGATTCCAATATCCAAAAGCGTTCTAAGCTAAGTCTATGACAGTGCACAAAAGGTGTCAATGTTCGTATTGGATGGGAACACTCCGCTCACATATCTCAGGGCCGCAACGCATACAGCCAACTACGTTTTTGGAGTTCTTTTTCCGTTAAAACATCCGTATAGAATCCGCGCACACCCATCTGTTCGTAGTCAGCGGCATCATTTAGATCGTTAATTGTATTTACGTAGCACACCGCTCCCGCCTGCCGCAAGCTTTCCACTAAAGCACCACTAACTCTGTTCTCCGGTAGAGTCGCTGCTGTTATATCGTTTTGTTGTACAAACCGGATGATTTGGTCGTCCGTATCTTGTGTCGCATAAAGCGTATAAATAATGGAGGTATAGGGGTAAATGCTCCGCAGCGTTCGCAGCATTTCTTCGTCATAAATTTGCGGGACAATGCGGGACAAGAGATTCGGATTGTTCTCCTGTGCCTGATGAGTCAGCTGCGCAAACAACCGTTTGATTTGGGCCGGGTCCTGTTCTTTTGTATCGGTCACGATATAGGCATCCGGGTATTGCTCCAATAGATCCAATACATCATTCCAGTCCACCGGGGTGTAGGAATCATGTATTGGGGTGTTTTTGAATTGCTCGTAGCTCCAGGGCTTCCCGCCCTGTTCTGCACTAACTGCCTGCTCCTGCTGCATTTGCTCTGTAAAAGACTCCGTCCATTCATGGCGCGCCACCAAATGTCCGTCCGAAGTAAACATCAAGTCGACCTCGAACACGCGGCTGCCTTTTTTGTAATTATTCACAAACGCTTCACGCGCATTGGTATAGGCCAAACCGTCAACAGCTCCCATAGCATGTGAAATCACACGATGGGTGGTAAAACCGGTATGCTCCTCCGTGGATTGCCCTCTGTAAGACAATAAAAACGTGCCAATCAATATTAATAGAATTACCGCCGCAATCAGTCGTTTCATAGAGTGTCACATCCTTTTCGTACAGGTCAATACCCTGCATGCTCACACTCAAAACAACTTCCAGACACAAAAACACCCTCCGGCGGAACCGAAGGGTGAATCTGAATTAATACGCATTCTTGAAACCGTTGCGGATGGTACGGAAAATAATTTTAATATCAAATAAGAGCGACCAATTCTCAATATAGAAAATATCATGCTTAATCCGTTCCTCAATGGACGTGTCACCACGCAACCCGTTGCTCTGTGCCCAGCCTGTAATACCGGGACGAACATGGTGCTTCACCATATATTTTGGAATTTCCTCACGGAACTGATCCACGTAATACGGACGTTCCGGGCGGGGGCCGACGACGCTCATATCTCCTAGCAACACATTGAAAAACTGTGGCAGCTCATCGAGACTCGTTTTACGAATAAAGGTGCCAAAACGCGTTCGACGTGGGTCATTAGCCGTCGTCCAGCCTGTATCGTCAGTCCCGGATGGTAGTACCTTCATTGAGCGGAATTTGTACATCATGAAGGTACGCCGATTCAAGCCCACCCGCTCCTGTTTGAAAATGACTGGGCCTCTCGATGTCGTCATCACGCCAATCGCCACTGCCAGCATAACCGGAGAAGTCAGAATAATAGCGAACAATGAGAACAGAATATCGAACGAACGCTTAAACAATCGGTTCCCCGCCACATCCAGCGGAATATCCCGTACATTGATCATTGGCATGCCTGCAAAGTTATCAAAATACGGTCGAGCTGGCAGATAATCGAAAAAGTCAGGAATAATGAGCGTACGTACCCCTGCCTTTTCACACATGTTGATAATCTTGGGGTACTTATCATGCGCATCCAGCGGAAGAGCCAAAATCACCTCATCAATCATCATGCTCGACAGCGTAGCTTCTAACTGATCCAAGCCGCCAAGGATTGGGCGGAAGTGCTCTTCTTCCTCTTCATCCCAGTGGCGCTTATCATCCAGAAAACCCACCACTTCATATCCCAGATCAGGATACTGTCCAAGATTATGATAAAATCGTTGGCCCAGCGAACCCGCCCCGAGAATGAGCATGAACTGCTTGTTGTAGCCTTTTTGGCGGAGAACTTTAAGTACCTGTTTCAAAAAATATCGATAAAATAAAATAAGCAGTACGTTCCCAAACATATAGATCGCCAGATAGGACCGTGAAATGTCGATTTGCTTCACAAAAAACATGACACTCAACAGCACGAACAGGCCAACAATATGAATCTGGGTGACGCGAAATACGTCATCTGCAAACCGTTTTTTGCGTTTGGGCGAATAGAGAGAGAATAGCATCCCCAGCACCACGGCAATCAGACCGTAGATCAAGCTCCAGCCACCATATACTTGAATAGGAAGCGGCTCTTGATAGGTAATCCATTCACTTTCAAATTTGAAGAACCAGGCGATCAGAAAGGATAACTGAATGACCGCGAAATCCGCCACAATATACAATTGGGTTAAAAAACGTTGATTTCTGCGTATCATGCTTTCACCTCGGTACGAGATTGTTCGCCGCCGTCCGGCTTGGCCGGTGCAGTGAGCTTATTTTTCAAAAAGGCCATCCCAAATTTCACTGTAATTCCCGCATAGACAGCCATGTTCGTGATCCAGCTATACTGCTGTTTATAATGCTTGCGGTGGAAGACCCACATGGCTCTATGAAACTCGTAAATAATTTTCAAAGGACGACGGCGAGCGCTGCCCCCTTTGATATGAATAATATATGTGCGCGGATAGTAGTAAATGCCCCACCCCGCCTGCTTAATCCGGTAACACCAGTCAATGTCCTCGCCATACATGAAAAAGGTTTCGTCCAAGCCGCCGACCTGCTCAATCGTCTCCCGGCGCACCAGCATAAAAGCACCCACCAGCACATCCACCGGATACTCATCATCCGGGCTTAAATGCCCAAGCTGGTATTGATTGTACTTCGGGTTATCTGGGTAACGCTTCGACCAGCCGAAGGCGTAGTAAAAGGATGCAGACGGCGTAGGAAACCCGCGCTTACAGGCCTTATCCAGCGAACCATCTGGCAAAATAACCTTGCAGCCCGATGCTCCCATTTTCGGATGTGTATCCATGAACCGAATCATCGTATCCAGTGTGTCTGGCTGCACCAGCGTATCGGAATTCAGCAACAATACATAACGCCCGCCCGCAACCTCGATGCCCTGATTGTTTGCCTTGGCAAAACCCGTGTTATCCTCATTGGCAATCAACGTAATCCCCGGATATGCAGCACGAATGGCTTCCACAGACCCATCACTGGAGTGATTGTCGATAACAATCACTTCATATCGATATTGCGTCTCTGACGCATACACCGACTGCAAACAATCCAGCGTCAAACGGCATGTATTATAGTTGACGACCAGTATGCTTACATCCATATTTAAAACGCTCCTGACAAATTCAGTAATCTATTCTACTATCGACTATTATAACATACCCAACAGATCACGGGGCGCAAAAAACCACATAACTTGTAACCTTACACAGTTAGCAGGATTTTGTAAAATTCGATTCCAGTCGCTCCAAAGTGCAAATATAGACGAACGAAAACGTTTCGATCTATATATTGTTCATTGGAAGTCGCTTTTTAGATTTTCGTAAAATCCTCAGTTGAGGTATAAAAATCATCGTGGTAAGATATACATGGAAAAAGGGCTGGTGCCAGCCAGCCCCTGCACAACCAACGCTCCAAGAGCGGACGGATTTTGGAACATCAGGCCGAAAATAGACCCTTCCTTCCGGGGACGGTCTATTTTCGTTTGTTAAACTCTAACAGTGTGACGATCAACGCCCCGAACGTCAGCATTAAACTGAGCGCCTCAAACACTGTCACAGGCTTCACCCCCTCCTCGGGAGAGTTAGCCGACCGCCCTTGCCAGCCTATATCGGTTGCACTCTTCAATTATACTATATTTTTCCATAAATGAACATGTATTCGATGATGTTTTCCGTGAATTCAATATTTTATTAAGCTTTTGATTTATTTTGATGATGACGAAGGGCAATCTTCTTTCTAAGTTGTCTTCTTTTTTCTCGAAGCTCAGGCAGTTCTTTGAAAAAAGCCTTCCAAGCTCCAAACACTTTTGGCTCTCTTAAAAGAAAGTACAGATTGCTTGCTATCTCATACGATAGGAGAGAAATAATATTTTTCATCCATTCAGAGAGAGTATCATTTTTGTACATCATTTTATAACGATTAATATATGAAAGCCTTCGTACAAACAACGGTTGGGATATACGGCTCGTTTCCTTCCAGCCACGTTCATGGTAGGCTATGGCCCCAGCATCATAATATGCCTCCCAGCCAAGCAAGGCTGCTCGCCAAGCCACATCCACATCTTCTTTGTATGCAAAAAAGCTTCCATCATAAAACTCACCATTTAGACCAATGTCGTTAATCATTCTCCGCGAATACATGGCTGCTGCACCAGAAACACCAAATACCTTTCCTGACTCTGACCACTGAACTGAAGACTCTCCTGTTCCCCGATCAAAGGCTCTTCTAGCTGAATTCATAACAATACCCGTGCTATCGATCATCTCCCGGTTCGCTTTACGCAGCAATTGACCTGTAGCACTGCCTATGTGCTGATTATGCTCCATCACCGCAACCAGTCGCTCAATGTAATCAGGTTCTATAGTAACGTCTGGGTTTAGTACAAGTACATAGTCCGTATCGTTCAACGCTATTGCTTGATTATGGCCAGGAGCAAAACCGACATTTTGGACATTGGAGATAAACTTGAGTTTTGAACCAAACAAATGAGCTATTTCTTTAACTTGTTCCCCCGTCTGATCCTTGGATTGATTATCTATGATAACCAACGCTTGTAGGGGGTGGCTTTGCTTGCTGACAGCCTTTAAGCACTCTTTGATATCTTTTTCACTGTTATACGTTACAATATGAACACTTACGGATTTAGTCATAGATTACAAGTTCCTCGTTTATAGGATTTTGGCGTATTTACTCCAAATGTACTTATTCCTATCATAGAGCAAAGCTGTATAGTTTCAAAGAGCTATTACAGTCTGTAAATTGTTATGTACACTAATAGACGCAGCGACATGGAAAATGTTTCAATAAAATAAAAAAGTCGAGTATCAACTCGACTTTTTTATTAAGTAATTAGGGCCAAATATTTAGTCTGGTCCCAACCTCTTAATGGGAACAGTGAAGTATTTCCTTATGATTGGCTGCTATATTTCTGTAGAAAATCCCGTAGTCCCTCACGCCAAGCGGGCAAGTCATTTAGCCCATTTGTTCGGATCGCAATGTGCTCCATCACGGAATTACGCGGGCGTGCTGCTGGTCTGGGGAATTGCTCCGTACTGCATGGCTCCAGTTTTGCTGTGATCTTGGCACCTAATATTTCCGCCGCATCCTGCAAAATGGCTTGGGTAAACTCATACCAGGTACAAGCGCCGCTGTTGGACGCATGATATAGGCCATACTTCTCGGTTTGGACCAACTCCACTAAAAAGCGGGCCAAATCCACCGTATAGGTAGGTGAACCCTTCTGGTCGTTCACAACCTGAAGCTGCGGCTTTTCCTGCCCAAGCTTCAACATCGTTTTAACAAAATTATTACCATGCAGTCCATACACCCAAGATGTACGAACAATAAAGTACCTGGAGGAAAGTGTTTGGGTCAATATCTCGCCCGCCCGTTTGGACTTTCCATAGATGCTCTGCGGATTCGTATTGTCATACTCATGGTAAGGGTGCTCCGCTGTTCCATCGAACACGTAATCCGTGCTGATATAAACCAGCTTGGCTCCTGCTTTTTCAGCAGCCAGTGCCATATTACGTGTTCCTGCCGCATTTACTTGATAAGCCCCATCTACATCGGACTCCGCTGCATCCACTGCCGTATACGCTGCACAGTGGATGACAGCGTCAGGTTGATATTGCCCTACGATCTTCACAGCTTGCTCCAAATTCGTTATATCCAGCTGTTCCCGATCGTATCCAAGGACATGATGTCCTTGCTCCTGAAAAACCTTTACTACGTCTTTACCGAGTTGACCGGATGCTCCAGTAACCAGTACCTTCATCTTTACGCATCCCCCAAGCGGGAACCATACTGCTTAGCATAATATTGTTGGTATTCGCCGGACTGAATACGAGTCCACCATTCTTTGTTGTCCAAGTACCACCGAATTGTTTCTTTAATGCCCGTTTCAAAAGAGTATTTTGGCTTCCAGCCCAACTCGTTCATCGTTTTGGTTGGGTCAATACCGTAACGACGGTCATGTCCCGGACGATCCTGTACATACGAAATTAGAGATTCTGGCTTGCCCAGCTCCTCCAATACCGTTTTGACGATATGCACATTGGTCCGCTCGTTATTTCCCCCGATATTGTATACTTCACCCAGCTTACCCTGATGAATGACCAGATCAATTGCGCTGCAATGATCCTCTACATATAACCAATCGCGGATGTTCAAGCCATCTCCGTATATAGGAAGCTGTTGGTCGCTCAACGCACGTGAGATCATCAGCGGGATCAGCTTTTCAGGAAATTGGTATGGGCCATAGTTGTTGGAACAGCGTGTGATGTTCACAGGCAAACCAAACGTTTCGTGATAGGCACGAACTAGCAGGTCTCCGCCTGCCTTCGAAGCAGAGTAAGGGCTGTTAGGTTGCAGTGGAGTTTCCTCCGTAAACAAGCCAGTTTCACCCAGAGAGCCATACACCTCATCTGTCGATACCTGTACAAACTTGGTCACGTTATATTTCTTGGCTGCGTCCAATAGCACTTGCGTACCCAATACGTTTGCTTTCACAAACACTTCCGGTTCCAGAATACTTCGATCCACATGTGACTCCGCTGCAAAATTCACCACCACGTCAATTCCCTGCTGCATCAGCTGGTCAATCGCTTGGGCGTCGGTAATATCTGCTTTCACGAAGGTATGTTTAGGGTGAGTTTCGATGGATTTCAAGTTTTCCAGGTTACCTGCATACGTAAGCGCATCTATATTCACAATTTCGTAATCTGGGTGCTGCTTTAACATGTACAATACAAAGTTACTGCCAATAAACCCGGCACCGCCGGTGACAAGAAGTTTCATAAAGACCTCCTAAGCTGAGCAATGCCTAAAGTATATTAGACCCATTACTCATTTTCTTAACTTAAAAGCATAAAAATATCAATTTGTACTGGCTTCTAATCAAAATTGATTTCCGCATCTGTCAGAACCGGCTGCTGTTTATCCTTATCTGACAGTATCGCCTTGGAGGTGGGCCAGTCAATACTCAATGCAGGGTCATCCCATAGTATCCCTCTGTCGTGCAAAGGAGAGTAATATTCATCAACTTTATACAACACCTGAGTATTTGGAACAAGCGTGCAGAAACCATGAGCAAACCCCTTAGGCACCAGTAACTGGCGATGATTATACTCACTTAGAATGACACTCATCCATTGGCCAAACGTAGGGGAACTTTTTCGAATGTCCAAAATCACATCATAGATCGCACCTCTAAGCACCCTGATGAGTTTCGTTTGAGCTTTCGGATATAATTGGTAATGTAACCCACGTATAACCCCTGTCTCAGCAGAAAGAGAGTGGTTATCCTGAACAAACGTATGGGTAATCCCCACATCTTGCATAACCTGTTGATTATAACTTTCCATAAAAAAACCGCGTTGATCACCATGAACAATTGGCTCTATTACACTCGCGCCTGTCAATCTTAAAGGTATCACCTTCATGTTCTACGTCCTTCCCTCAATGCTGGAAACTTTGCTTTACAACTTTAACTTACCAAATTCCTCACCGAATATAATGTTTTGAGCGAGTTCATTTGCTCTGGCAAGCGAAGTATGCGTTCCTGCATCCGTCCACCAACCTTGAAGAATATCATAGGTCAATGTTCCGTTAGCAATATACGCATTATTAACATCTGTAATCTCCAATTCTCCACGTGTCGAAGGTTTTAGGGTTTTCACAATATTAAAAACATTATGATCAAACATGTAAATCCCCGTAACTGCATAATCACTTTTAGGTAGCTGAGGTTTTTCTTCTATTGATACAATACGTTCCTCATGAAGTTCTGCCACACCAAATCGGTGCGGATCATGAACCTTTTGCAATAATAATTTAGCTCCGGTATCCTGTTTACGAAAATTTTGCACAAACGGAGAAATATCATCCTCAAACACATTGTCCCCCAGAATAACGACCATTTGATCTTTACCGACGAAATGCTCTGCCAGATCTAACGCCTGCGCAATACCACCCGCTTCATCCTGTACCTTATATGTAAAGGTCACGCCCATATCACGACCGCTTCCAAGCAGATTTACAACATCCCCCATATGTTCTTTACCTGTCACGATAAGGATGTCCGTAATGCCAGCTTGTTTCAACTTATATATGGAATAAAAGATCATGGGATACTTACCGACAGGAAGTAAATGCTTATTGGTTACCTTGGTTAAAGGAAAAAGGCGAGAACCAGTCCCGCCCGCAAGAATTATACCTTTCATAGTGCCCTCCTTGTACCAATACATATATTAATACGATTTTCAGAAAAAAATTAATTAGATGAAATATCTTTACGACCTTCAGGCTTAATTTTTAGTAAAGTAAAAAGTTTATCACGGAACCAATTTGAGAGCCTTTTCTCTAAAAATTCGTGAGCAACTGCCGCAAAACAAATACTTAGAACAGTTAGAAAAATGATATATGACATATCCTGTAAAGAATTTCTTAGCGATTCAAACTCCCATGCAATATTGGCAAGAGGATGAATTACTAAAGGATGGATTAGATATAATGAAAAAGAAATATTACCAAGCCACACTAAAAAATAAGGGCTTTTAATCTCGATACTTTTGCTTGAGATCACCAAAATAGAAAACAAAATTACGTAAGGCAGTCCCCAATTAATTATTCCAAAGCCAGGGTTAATACCACCAAGAAAATACCACATTGTAAAGGATAAAGCCAGTAAACAGAGCAACCAACATATTTTAGTGTTTTTTATTCTGATTTTAGAAAAATATATCAATCCTATGATGACGCCTACAACAAATTCCCAAATCAAAGGGGAAGTGATTAAATTAAGATATCCCCAGTCCCAACCATAATAGTGCTTGGGATCTAAAGAAATGTTCCCTGCCATACTCGGAAGTAGTATTAGAGTAAATATTACCCAAGAAAAAAAATAGCCATTTATACCTTCCAAACAGTAACGATATTGCAAAGAATGAATAAAAGTACATCTCAAAATTAAGAGTCCATCCCGTATGAAGAACAGAACCTCCCCAGAAAGGCCGGTCACTTTTGTCTAAAATTAATGGAATAAAGAATAGGGATTTAAGTATGTCTGTTACTGAAGGATCGACATCCACTCGGTTAATAATGTAAGCACTTAGCAGCATAAGTATTATGTATAAAAAAGTCAATACAAGATACATAGGCCAAATTCTCGCAAATCTTTTTAGCATAAATTTAGAAAAATACAAAAAAGAACCGTTACTATTCCTTGTTGTATACACCATAATAAAGCCACTAATCATAAAAAATATATCTACACCAGACGATGCTGCAGAAAACAGCCACTGGGAAAAAGGCGATTGACTAGGAAGATGGCCTCACGCATGAAATATTGTTACAGAAACAGCAGCAATCCCTCGTAACATCTGAATAAAATCGATTTTCCCATCTTTTACAGTCAAAAATTATCCATCCTCTTCTACAATGTATGCAAAAAAAATCCATAACTGATAATAACAATGTACTCTTAAAGAATTAAAATAAACGCTCCGCAAATAATCAAAAGTACCCCCCCGATCTTTCTAGCACTTATAGTTTCTTTTAAATATATTTTTGAAAAGATTAATGTCCATATATAAGTAATAGAGGTTAAAGGATATACAACTGTATACGGAAGATATTTCAACAATAAAATATTAAGTAACGCACCCAAAATGTAAAGAAGCCCTGCCCAAAATAAGTGCATTAAAAAAGGTCTATTTATACCTATTGTGTACAAAGAGAGTTTTTTTAGAAAAAGTCCTCCCAAAGCACCGCACATGGTCATTAAAATAAGGAGTATTATTTCATTTTCTTTCCACACTGATTAAGACAGCCCCCAAAACTATCAAAATTATACCTATGATTTCTTTGAACCCCACTTGCTCCTTTAAAAAAAAATTGCCTATTAATATAGCAAATATATACCCAAAACTTAATAGCGGATGAAGAACCGATAAATCCCCAAACTTAAAAGCAATCACCATTAAAGCAGCACCACACACGTAGAGGATTAATCCCAAGGCTAAAATATACATATTATTGGTGTCAGAAACTTTCCATAATGCCTGTCCAACAGCAGTAAACAACGCAGAGAATAAAATAAATATTATTCCCAAACTACTATTTCCATAAAAGATATCATATTTTTTAATTGCAACCCCTCCTCCTTACTGTGTGTTTTTCTAATTTCAAAAAAGAGACTAGAAAAACAACAATAGAAACAAGTAAATTGGCATATAAATATCTGAAATCCTGAGCCGGCGTTGCCGCCATAATGGTTAGTGTATTAAGCGTTATAGGCATTGCTACAATGACTAACTTATAGTTTCTACGCCATATAACTATAAATAAGGATAACACAATCAAAACATTGTACAAAGCAGCTCGCCATATAATACTATCTCGCGATAAATTTAAAATCTGAGATAAAGTTTCTGTCAATTTAGCGCTAATGATTTGGTTCGATAAACCATATTTAAGCGAGTTACTATTTTCAGTTATTGATGTTGAATATAGAGATGTAATCCCGTCATCAAATTGCTTTATTTGCCAAACATTTGAAACTTGTTTTAAATAACTTTTTATGACTATATTAGGGTTTTGTATGCATAATGTTAACCAATTCTTAAGAAAATCACTTCTATTTTCTCTAAGAAATCCTCTATTAAATTGATTATTGAATTTTAAAGGGTCTACTGTATATGGATTATATTGATCTTTCCAAACTTTTATTGGTAATATATTTTCGAAGAATTGTAATTGTTCAGTGGTCATTTTACCATCCAGAGCAATAACACTTGCAATTTGTTGCGTGGGGATTGCAAGTGCTTCATTAGGGTCTGAAGGAGTGACTTTCAATATATTAAAAACAGGAATTGTAACAATAAAATAAATTATTATTACAGGTACTGACCATAAATATAATTTCATAAGCTTCTTTTTAAATATCATAATGGAAATAAGTATTGTTAATGAAAATATTATAAACCCATTATGTCGGAAGAGTGTTACTCCTACTGAAGAAATAACGAATAAAAAACCGTTTATTTTACAATTAAACCAAAATCCCTCAGAAATAACAATATTAGCAATATATATGCTTACTAAACAGAGAAGACCACTGTACAAAACATCCTTCCACATCGTAATGGAATAGATTGCATTAATAGGTACTAGTGATAGGAAAATAACGGATAGATAAATAAAAAATTTCTTCACACCATAATTTTCAAAAGTATATCCACAGTATCCTATTATCAAGGACATGATAATTACTTGAATAATTGAGAAAGCAGCCGGTGACTTCCATAAAAGAGTGGTAAACATGATAAACCATGTATGTGCTACTGGATGCCAATCATCAAATTTTCGGGTAAATATTTGAGACCATTGGTCTAAGGAATCCGGTGATAAAACACCAGGGTAGAATGCTATTAAGTAAACTAAAAAAATCACGAATGATGGTGTAGCATAATACAAAATCCTAAATTTATTGTTTTTATTTGTAGAAATCTCTACACCAGATTTCATTAAAAATTGAGTTACAGAGAGCACAATGCAGAACAAAGCTATACACGCAGTAATACTTATGAGCATAATTCCAAATAAATCGTGTCCACGTTTAAAAAAAGACCCCATAAGACTAACAAATAAAAAAAGAGTAAGAACTGCACTAAAGATATATTTATACCATGAATTTAACAATAACTTTTTTCCCAATTTATCTGAATCTATACTGATAGCAAGGTAAATTAATGTAGTGAAAATAATAACGACGCTTACGATCCACTTCATAAATGAAACATTTGTCGTAAGAAAATACACTAAACCGCTTCCTAAAGCTATAGACAGAACTAAAGAAAATAATTTTATCTTAGTCGCAAATTTATTAAACAAAATCATACCTTTATACCTACCTCTTGCTTAATACGATGCAACTCCAATTCATACTGTTTTCTATAGTTTGCAACCACCGTATCTAATATTAAGCCACAAGTAAAACTAATGATAGACAACAAAACAAAACCTACTGCTAAAACAGCTGATGGTAATTTACTAACAAAACTCGTATAAATATATTCAACAATAACAGGAGTTCCCACTAGAAGACCTAATAAGAGAAGAAGAGCAGACCATATATTGAAAAAAAATAAAGGTTTAAACTCTTTAAAAAGCATTAGTATTGTTTTCAGAACTTTATAGCCATCCTTTAATGTATTTAATTTAGATTCGCTACCTTCTGGTCTATCTCTATAATCAATCTGAACTTCTTTTAGTGAAAAACGTTTATCCAATGTATGAATTGTTAGTTCTGTTTCAATTTCAAATCCAGGGCTCATAACCGGAAATGATTTAACAAAAAATTTATTAAAAGCTCTATAACCTGTCATAATATCATTAACATTACTTTTATAAAGAAAATTTATCATATTTTTGACCAAATCATTACCGAAATTATGAAGTTTCCGTTTATTTTCATTCGCATATGTCCCATTTGAAAGTCTATCTCCGATAACCATGTCTGCTTTATACTCTTTCAATGGCTCGATTAAACTATGGACATACTCAGCCGGGTAAGTATCATCTCCGTCAACCATAACATAATAATCGGCCTCAATATCCATAAACATAGATCGTACTACACTACCTTTACCTTGCCTATATTCATGTTTTACAATGGCTCCATTTTCAAGCGCGACCTTCACAGTTTTATCTTTAGAGTTATTATCATAAACATAAATCTTCGAAGAGGGTAATTCTTTTCTAAAATCCCGTATGACTTTTCCAATCGTTTGCTCTTCATTGTAGCAAGGAATCAAAACTGCAATTTCCATGTAAATAGGTCCCCTTAAGATGTTATAAACTAGTTTTTTTTATATAAATGCTAACCAAAAAAGAAATACTTAATAATAAAACAAAAGCCATAACTAAATCGGAAATTCTTCTTATACCAGAAGGATGATTCTTATTTCCATTTATTTCGTATTCATAACTAGATGTTTTTGAAGAATAAAGATCCAACGTTTGCTCTTTGCCGCCATCTTTAATCACAACAATGCCTGACCATTCATGTTTCAGAAATTTTACTTTTATATTTTTTGAAGCTGGTAATTTGATCTTTAATGATTGAGATTCTTCCGCAGAACTTAATAAGGCTTTGTCTTTAAGTTGCCAACCACCACTCCAAGACAAATAATCAAAATTAACTTTATCTCCATTAACAAAAATGTCCGTAACCCATACTTCTGCTGATTTAGATTCCACATTTTTTTTTCCACTTGCTACTATTTCAAGAGTTGATGGCTTATACGCATGATTTACTAGCAAGGAATTCCCAAGTACAAGTATTACACCTGCAATTAGTATAGAAAGTATAAATCTTTTCCGATAATTTAAACGAATAGAGCTTTTCTTCATTTTTCTAATGGAAAAGTAAAACAAAATAGAAAAAAACAAGAAAAAATAAAATAAAACAAAAATATACTGTAACCTCGAATTAATAGTAAATCGAGTTAACATATCCGTTAAATAAATCGAATTAATTAATATTATCAAAAAAAGAAACATGATTTGTAAACCATATTTTTTAACCATCATTTTTTTATCTTCCTTATCAAAGCTCTAATTTTCCTTAATGGATAGGTAATTTTCCAAGATAATGTATTTTCATACGCATTAATAAGCTTCTGATATTTTTGAAGTTCGCTTTGTATATCTGACGAAGCAAAAATGGAGGCTTCATTCCTAAAATAATCTTGTAAAACAA
>NZ_JBITPH010000051.1:0-225228 GCF_050467685.1 Paenibacillus sp. NRS-1782 | reverse complement strand
GGGTAGCCTCCTACTCGATTAAAAACTAATTATTAGATCCGGCAAATCTCACGCGGGCACAGCTCACAATGACATATACCTTGCAGCATTTCCAAATCCTTTACGACGATCATGCCATTATCATATTCAACTGCATTTTTTTTACGCAAATCACTCAGCATCCGGTTTACACTTTCGCGGGTGGCACCGATCATATTGGAGAGGTCAGTATGAGTGATTTTTTTATGAATAAGGATATGTTCCCCATGAGGCTCTCCATAAGTGTTACACAGACGGATTAGCGTGGAGCATAGAGCACCGGGCTTGCCGTACATCATCAGATCGCGGAATTTGGTCTGAGTTATACGGTGGTGGGACCCCATCCATTTCATAAAGTCAATGGCAAAATCACAGTGCTGGCAAATAAGCAGCTCCAAATCCGTATGATCGACAACACCGATATCACTGTCCTCCAGAACTTCGGCAGAAAAGGAGTGCTTGGTACCGAAAAATGGATCAGCTTGACCAATCAGATCGCCGCTTTGGTACATATATAGTATAAGTTCCTTACCCTCATCCGTTGTTTTCGTTACTTTCACGCGTCCGCGCTTGATATAAAACAGCTTATCCGCTGTATCTCCTTCCCAGAACAGATGTGAGCTTTCTGGCATGACCCGATCCTTCATCATCACTTGCAGTCGGTTGAAGCTGGCCTCCGAGAAGCAACAGGTGTTGCCGCGGGCTTCCATTACGTTTGTAGGGTTTCTCATCGTCCATTTCCCCTTTGTTTCCTTTGTTTTTTTATCTGCAACTTGATCAATTCAAATTCATTATATACCTGTGCTATGCGTTTTTGGGGCAAGAAGAGGGGGTAAAAGTGGCAGAATTCCAAACTTTGTGATTTAATTCACTTCATAAAATAAAATTTTAAATAGATTGTGAAAAAAATCACAATATCTCTTAAAAAGCTGTGTTACGATCAGTGTGTGAACAAGAGATAGTACACGAGATAACAGGAGGATGAGGGAAATGGCTGTAAAAAACGAGGTAATCCAAAAAGAGCAAAGCGCTGAGCAGTATATTCAAACACTGATTGACCGGGGGAACCGGGCACAACAGGCTTTCATGAGTATGAATCAGGAGCAGATTGACGAAATCGTACAAGCTATGGCACTCGCAGGGATGGATAAGCACATGCATCTGGCGAAGCTGGCTGTTGAAGAAACAGGACGCGGTGTGTACGAGGACAAAATCACCAAAAACATGTTTGCTACAGAATATGTCTATCATAGTATCAAAAATGAAAAAACCGTCGGTGTCATTGAAGATAATGACTTTGACAGTTTTCAAAAAATAGCAGAACCCGTCGGCATCATTATGGGGATCACTCCAGTGACTAATCCGACTTCAACTACAATGTTCAAAGCGTTGATTGCTATTAAAACACGTAATCCGATCATTTTCGGTTTCCATCCATCTGCTCAATCGTGTAGTGCGGAAGCAGCTCGCGTCTTGCTTGAAGCAGCCGTCAAACATGGTGCTCCAGCCGATTGTATTCAATGGATTGAAGCTCCATCGATGGATAAGACAAATTCACTCATGAATCACCCGGATGTGGCGCTGATTCTGGCAACTGGTGGATCAGGCATGGTTAAGGCGGCATATAGCTGCGGTAAACCTGCTCTGGGCGTAGGTCCTGGTAACGTGCCTTGCTTCATTGAAAAGACAGCGGACATTAAGCAAGCTGTGACCGATCTCATCCTCTCCAAATCTTTTGATAACGGTATGATCTGTGCTTCCGAGCAAGCGGTTATTATCGAAGAGCCAATCTTCGAACAAGTCAAAAAATTGATGATCGCTAACGGTTGCTACTTTGTAAATAAAGAAGAAGCAGCTAAGCTCACTCAAGGAGCTATGAATGTCGAGAAATGTGCAGTGAACCCAGCTATCGTCGGGCAGTCTGCTGTAAAAATTGCTGAAATGAGTGGTATCACAGTACCAGCAGGAACTAAAATTTTGGTCGCTGAGATTGAAGGGGTAGGAACAAAATTCCCATTGTCTGCGGAAAAATTGAGTCCTGTGTTGGCTTGCTATAAAGTGAAAAATGCGGAACAAGGTATTCAACGCGCGGCTGAAGTCGTGGAATTCGGGGGCATGGGCCACTCGTCCGCTATTCATTCGAACGATGAGGACGTTATCGCTCGGTTCGCAAATCGTTTGCAAACAGGCCGTATTATTGTAAATGCACCTTCCACACATGGTGCGATCGGTGACATCTACAACACCAACCTTCCATCGCTGACACTCGGTTGTGGTTCGTACGGACGTAACTCGACTTCGTCGAACGTATCGGCAGTCAACTTGATTAATGTGAAAAGGGTGGCGAAACGTACGGTGAATATGCAATGGTTCAAAGTACCTTCCAAAATTTATTTTGAAAAAAATTCGACTCAATATCTTGCTAAAATGCCTGATATCACACGTGTAGCCATTATCACAGACCCTATGATGGTGAAACTCGGATATGTGGATCGTGTCATCCATTATTTACACCAACGCCAAACACCAGTAGCTATCGAAGTGTTCTCGGAAGTAGAGCCAGATCCATCGACAGTTACGGTAGAACGTGGTACTGAAATGATGAGACGTTTCCAACCGGATTGTATTATTGCATTGGGCGGCGGTTCGCCGATGGATGCGGCTAAAGGCATGTGGATGTTCTATGAATACCCAGATACTGATTTCAACAACTTGAAACAAAAATTCATGGATATCCGCAAACGGATCTACAAGTACCCGCGTCTTGGTCAGAAAGCACAATTTGTAGCCATTCCTACAACCTCGGGTACAGGTTCGGAAGTTACGTCGTTCGCAGTTATTACAGACAAAAATCAGGGCAACACGAAGTATCCGCTGGCTGACTATGAGCTGACTCCTGATGTGGCCATTATTGACCCTGAGTTTGTATACTCGCTGCCTAAAACAGCTGTAGCGGATACAGGTATGGACGTACTGACACATGCCATCGAGGCCTACGTGTCTGTAATGGCTAGTGACTACACAGATGGTCTGGCAATTAAAGCCATTCAGCTGGTATTCCAATATCTGGAGCAATCGGCTCTGAGTGGCGACAAACTGGCTCGTGAAAAAATGCATAATGCTTCCACGCTGGCAGGAATGGCGTTTGCCAATGCATTCCTGGGTATTAACCACAGTCTTGCGCACAAATGGGGCGGACAATACCATACAGCGCATGGTCGCACGAATGCCATTTTGTTACCACACGTCATTCGTTATAATGCGAAAAAACCGACGAAGTTTGCTTCGTTCCCTAAATATTCGCACTTTGTTGCGGATGAGCGTTATGCAGAAATTGCACGCATACTGGGACTGCCTGCCCGTACAACGGAAGAAGGGGTTAACAGTCTGATCGAAGCGATCCGCAAACTGAACAAAACACTCGGTATCGAGGAATCGTTCCAGCAAATCGGCTTCGATGCGAAGGATTTTGAATCGCGTGTAGATTATCTGGCTGACCGTGCTTTTGAGGATCAATGTACAACTGCGAATCCGAAGCTGCCGCTGGTTACCGAATTGGCTGATGTATACCGCAATGCCTTCTACGGACGTTTTGACCAATAATATATAGGTACGAAGAGGCTTGTGACTAAGCATTTTCCCGTTAATACCAACGCAGGCTCTCTATAATAGAGGGCCTGTTGGTTTGGGAAGGGAGGTGAACGGCAAGGATAAAAGTACGGGCGTGAAGCTAAAGAAAATAAAGTGATAAATGTCACCTATATTGTGATTTTTGTCACATACTACACTCTATCATTATTCTACAATAAGGGTGTAAGAAAGGTCCCGACACTGAGCGTAAGGCATCGGTGAAAAGGCCGGGCTCGAGACACAATTTTAATGTGAAAAAAATCACAAGTCCGGAAGACCAAACAATTTGGAGGGATTTACATGTCGGTGATTGAGAGAGAATTACAAGAGCAACAATCTGGCTGGAGAGGTTTCAAAAAAGGTAAATGGACTAAAGAAGTCAACGTCAACGATTTTATTGAAACCAACATCTTACCTTATGTCGGTAACGAAGAATTTCTAGTTGGCCCTACCGCCAACACAACTGCACTGTGGGATATTGTATCCGATCTTACCAAAAAAGAGTTGGCAAACGGCGGCGTGCTTGATGTAGACGTGAATACGCCATCCACCATTATTTCACATAAGCCGGGCTATCTAGACCGGGATAAAGAACAAGTTGTCGGTGTACAAACAGACGCTCCATTCAAACGCTCTTTGCAGCCGTTTGGTGGAATTCGGATGATGATCGACGCTTGCAAAGCCTATGGCTTTGAAGTACCGCAAAGCATTGTTGATATCTTCACTCATATTCGCAAAACGCATAATCAGGGTGTATTCGACGCTTATACCGATGATATGAGAGCAGCTCGTAAAGCGGGTATTATCACTGGTTTGCCAGATGCATATGGTCGTGGTCGCATTATCGGTGATTACCGTCGTGTAGCACTGTACGGCGCAGACTTCCTGATTAAAGACAAAAAGGCTCAACTGAAAAGCCTTGAAGTGGACTCCATGGAAGAAGATGTAATTCGTCTGCGTGAAGAAATTTCCGAGCAAATTCGCGCTTTGAACGAGCTGAAACAAATGGCTGCTGAGCATGGTTTTGACATCTCAAAGCCTGCTAACAACGCGAAAGAAGCTTTCCAATGGGTGTATTTTGGCTATCTGGCAGCGATCAAAGAACAAAATGGTGCAGCAATGTCCTTGGGACGTGTATCTTCCTTCCTTGATATCTATACTCAACGGGATCTGGAAGAAGGGGCAATGACAGAAGAGCAAGCACAAGAATTGGTCGATCATTTCGTTATGAAACTGCGTATTGTTAAATTCCTGCGCACACCTGATTATAACGAACTGTTCAGCGGAGACCCAACATGGGTAACTGAATCCATTGGCGGAATGTCCATTACTGGAGAAACCCGGGTTACTAAAAACAGCTTCCGTTTCTTGCACACCCTGTACAATCTGGGTCCTGCACCGGAACCAAACCTGACTGTACTATGGTCAGAAAAATTGCCTGAAGGCTTCAAAAAATATTGTGCCAAAGTATCCATTGAAACCAGCTCCATTCAGTATGAAAATGATGATTTGATGCGTCCGATTTATGGCGATGATTATGGTATTGCTTGTTGTGTGTCGGCAATGAAAATTGGTAAACAAATGCAATTCTTTGGTGCCCGTGCCAACTTGGCTAAAGCTCTGCTATATGCAATTAACGGCGGTGTGGATGAAAAATCAGGTGCTCAAGTGGGTCCTGAATATCCTGCAATTACAGGTGAAGTGCTGGATTACGAGGAAGTGCTGAGCCGCTTCAAGCCCATGATGGAATGGTTGGCAAAACTGTACATGAACACTTTGAACGTTATTCACTTCATGCATGACAAGTACAGCTACGAACGGATTGAAATGGCGCTGCATGACCGTGATATTGTCCGTACGATGGCTTGTGGTATTGCTGGTCTGTCCGTTGCAGCCGATTCCCTGAGCGCTATTAAACATACGAAGGTGAAACCGATCCGTAACGAAAAAGGCATCGCCATTGACTTTGAAATTGAAGGGGAATACCCTTGTTACGGTAATAACGATGATCGTGTTGATAACATCGCAGTAGAACTGGTAGAGTCCTTCATGGGCATGATCCGCAAGCACAAAGCTTACCGGAATGCGATTCCTACTCAATCTGTATTGACCATTACTTCCAACGTGGTGTACGGTAAGAAGACAGGTACAACACCGGATGGACGTAAAGCTGGCGAACCGTTTGCACCGGGTGCGAACCCAATGCACGGTCGCGACAAAAAAGGTGCCTTGGCTTCCCTTAGCTCCGTAGCTAAATTGCCTTACGAGCACAGTCTGGATGGTATCTCGAATACCTTCTCCATCGTGCCTAAAGCACTGGGTAAAGAAGAAGAAACACGCAAAACGAATCTCGTTTCCATGATGGACGGCTACTTTGGAAGCCATGCGCATCATCTGAACGTCAACGTGTTTGCTCGTGAACAATTGCTGGATGCGATGGATCACCCAGAAAACTATCCACAGCTTACAATTCGTGTGTCGGGTTATGCCGTTAACTTTATCAAGCTGACTCGTGAACAACAGCTGGATGTTATTAACCGTACCTTCCACGGTACAATGTAACAAAGCTTTACGTATTATATATTACAATGACGCACGCATAGCGGATGCGGGAAGGAAGATGCAACATGCTGAAAGGTCACATACACTCATTGGAAACCTTCGGGACCGTCGATGGTCCCGGCATCCGCTTCGTGCTTTTTATGCAAGGATGCTTGTTAAAATGTCAATATTGCCATAACCCGGATACTTGGGCTTTAAATGAAGGCAATCCAATGACACTGAAGGAGGTATTGGCTGAAATTGAGCCATATTTAGCCTACTACCGTTCTTCGGGAGGCGGATTGACCGTATCCGGTGGAGAACCGACACTGCAAGCTCATTTTGTAGCAGAGCTGTTCAAAGAAGTGAAGCAACGCTGGAATTTGCACACGACGCTGGACAGTAACGGTTTTAATGACGCAGGCCGTATCCAAGAACTGCTGGACGTAACGGACTTGGTGTTGCTGGATATTAAGCATATTGACAACGACAAGCATATTAAGCTTACAGGCAAGTCCAATGACCGTATGTTAAGTACGGCACGCTGGTTGTCTGAACAAGGACGCAAGATGTGGATTAGACACGTGTTTGTACCGGGTATTCATGATGATGAGCAGGATCTGCTGAATTTGGGACGGTTTATCGGAACGTTGAACGGAGTCGAAAAGTTCGAAATTTTACCCTACCATCAAATGGGTGTATACAAGTGGGAAATGCTCGGCAAGGTGTATCCGCTGGAAGGGGTTCCGTCCCCTACAGATGAAGAGGTTCAACGGGCTTATCGTCTCATTGAAGAGGGCCGGTTGGAGACTGCAGGGATACATGTCGCCGTCCGTCTGCAATAATGTTGAATGACTGTTAAAATACTTTCTGTTTATGAAGCCGCCGCCCCATCAGGTCAGATGGGGCGGCGTTTTTTTTATTGTAGTATTTCTTGCAGCCACAGGAGAAAGATCCCTTTTTTTTATGTTCAGCAAAATTCCCAGCAACTTTTGGGCAACATCCGCGTCTAATAGTATGACTTTTTACGGGGATGATAATAATTTGGTAATAGAAGGAGACAGACAATGAATTTCAAGAAATGGACCATGCTCACCGCGCTTGCGGTAGCTCAGGTGGCTGCAGTAGCCCCTGTAGGAGCAGAAGCAGTATCCACTGTTCAATCCACCGATTCGGTTAGCGGACAGCAGGCTCAGGCCAATGTCACAAATTCCGGCGTTGATAATAGCATCGGGGGACAAGATAGCACTGGAACACAAAATGACATGGTGACACCTGTTAACACAGGCGTATCCAATGATCCATTGTCCGGTTTGCCGACGGATACAACCAACGGATCGAACGTATCCAATGATGTATACGGTGGGGACGGAACGCTCACCAACCCTGGTGGTTCTCCAACATCCATGAGTGCAAATCAACTGATTTTGTATTTGAACAGCGCAAAAATGGAACAAAACGGACAGGTGTACACGGCGACTCAGCCGATGACAGTCAAGGACGGTGTTTCTTATGTAGCAATCCGTTCGCTTGTCAGCCGCGTCGGATTACAGTTTAGTTATGACACTGCTACCAAGGAAACCGTTATCACCCAAGGTACAGACGTGCTACGCTTCAAGACTGACAGCAAAATTTATACGGTTAACGGTGAGGCTCGACAAATGAAGGGACCGGCATTCCAGCAAAAGAACGTATTTATGGTGCCGTTGACTTCTATTACACAGGCCTTGAATATTCCTTATACTGTAAATAATACAACAAAACAGGTTATTATGGATTTGAATCAAAAGCCAAAAGCTTCCTTCACGGTTCAGCAAAAAGAAATCTATGCGGGCGAAACCCAAGTTACGTATTTGACGAAGGAATCTTCTCCTACAGGTCTTCCTATTGTGAATCAACGTTGGGAAGGCAAGCAGGACGTATTTCAAGAGCCAGGTACATATGCAGTTACCTATTCTGTTCTTGACTCCGCAGGGAACTGGAGTGATCCATACTCCGTGACCATCACAGTAAGACCGCCCAACCAACCGCCGGTCGCTCTGTTTACGACTGATAAAAAAGAATACAAAATGGGTGAAAAAATTACCATTACCGACTTGAGTACGGACGATGAAAATGCCATCACCAAGCGTGACTGGGTGAATAAGAAGCTGGCGTTTTTCGAGCCGGGTGATGTGACCATAACGCTGACCGTGACTGACAAGCATGGTGCAACAGGTACTGTAAGTCAAACGATTAAGATTACGAATGAGCTGCTATACAACGAAGATGATTTCAACAAAATCTTTACACCTTTTGGTGATAAATACAGTGTAGACGGTAGTCAGGTGCCTACCATGGCTACCATTCCGGTAACCAGTACATCTGCACCACGCCTTCTGATCCGTGCTAACAGCCCAGAACGTGTATTCCAGGATGGAATTGTGTATCAGGAAATGGGATCAGGCAGCACACGTATACTCGTCCATCATGTGAATGAAACGGGCAGAGATGTAAAAATGTACGTTATCGCAACCAACAATAATATTACTGCTGCCAATCTGAACGTCGAAAATTCCGGTTTCGCCGGCCCATCTGAGTTTGCGACAGCTGCGGGTAAGATTTCGATTCAGCGGTACTTTCAATCCATGCAGGATGGAAGCAAACGTTCCAGCACAGTTCTGAATCCAGGCGAAAGCCGCATTATTTTACAGGATTTAAATGCACAAAAAATTAAGCAAAAACAGGTCATTTCTCTCTTATCTGACTTGTATACGGATCAACCTATTCAATACACAGTTGTTGTGTTAGATGCAAATGCAGATCCATTGATTGCAATGCCTACTCTGGCAAAACTGCCTAAGGACGGAATTCATAACCGTGGAACGTATGCGAATTCGGATATTACGCTTGAATATACGGAGGAGGTTGGTAAAACAACTCAGCGTATCGTTCTTGGCGACAATAAAGTAGACCCGAACCTGCTTGGTTCAGACGGTCTGGACGGTTCTTCTTCCTCCAATGCGGGTAATTTTGGTGTTGTGTATAAGGTTAAACTGGATCGCGTAGCGCCGTATTCCCTGATTACATTTAACCCGCGTGGTGGTGAATACTCTGGCTATGCTATGGTAAATAATCAGGTCGTGGGTATCCCGACGAACGGCTCCGTGTGGGCTCCGAATGAGATGAGTGTACTGTATCGTACAGGTCATATCGAGGAGAGTGTAGAGATGTATTTCACTGCGGCTGCGGGCAGTAACTTGCCAGTTTCCGTGGTAGTTATGCCATTACCAGCTATTAAAAATTAATATGAACATCCGGTTTTGTTTATCGGTTTAGACCGAAGGGTCTCATCATTCACCGTTTAAAGTCAGATCACTTACAGAATAAAGACGTTCTCCTGCTGTGGATTCGGTTTCAGCACAGGAGAACGTCTTTTTCTTTATCAAGAGTGCGAATATCTCTTATAACTTTGGCTTTAATCGTGGTATAATAAGTAGATGCAAGCCTAAGCCTGCATCAGATAACCTGAAACTACAGACAGGGGAGGGTGAAACGCATGCTGACAAAGGATGAGATTATCGCAACAATGTCCGCTCAGGGGCTGCGTATTACGGATCAGCGCAAGACGCTGGCCACGTTATTTTCCGAGAATGAAGGGTATCTGTCCCCAAAAGACGTTTATGAATATATGGGTAAAAAATACAGCGGACTCAGCTTTGACACCGTTTACCGTAATTTGCGTGTGATGCAGGAATTGGGTGTGCTGGAGCAGGTATCTTTTGAGGATGGGATGAAGTTCAAGGTGAGCTGCAATGAGCATCACCACCACCATCATATGATTTGCCTGAGCTGTCAGAAAACTTTACCGATCTCTTTCTGCCCGATGCAGATGACAGATACGACAGATCAGTTCCAAATCGTTGAACACAAGTTTGAGATTTTCGGTTATTGCAAGGAATGCCAGAAGAAGAACGGGCAAGCAGAGGCTAATTCTAATGGGGGATACAAACAGGCGAGCGGTCACACTCACAGCCACGGAGGCTACTGAAATGAAGATTACCACACGTAGAGTGGTTCAAGCTCCGATTAAGTTATACCGATCCTATATTTCACCATTAAAGCCACCGACCTGCCGCTTCTATCCGACGTGTTCCCAGTACGCGTTGGAGGCGGTGGAGGTGCATGGTGCGTTCAAGGGCTCCTGGCTGGCCGCCAAACGTATAGCAAAGTGCCATCCCTTTCATCCAGGCGGTGTAGATCTGGTGCCTCCTGCTAAAAAGAGGGCGAATAGATCCGATAAAGATCGTTTTGCTGACCGTACCGGGAAGGGATTGACTTGACATAGCTATGCGGGTTTGGTTATATTTTGGATTATAATGTTTTCCTGCGAAGGGATGAGTAGGGTCTGACGTCCAGTACAGAGAGCCGGGGTTAGCTGCAAACCGGTCTGGAACGAAGCCTGAATATGGTCCTGGAGGAACCTTTTTCGAGCGAGTTTGTCACCAGTTCAATGGTTTATAGGGGGCGACCGTAAGGGAAAGGCGTGATCCAGCGTTAATGGGCGGTCGAAGTGACTGGTGAAGCCTGTAGTCTGCGAGGATACGGGAAATTTGGGTGGTAACGCGTGAGGTGACTCTCGTCCCATAGGGGCGGGGGTCTTTTTTGTGCCCAATTGGTGTGAAAAACATGAATTGGAGTACCAAATTCAAGGGAGCATGCCTTATTTTGCTGCCGTGAACAAAACAGGAGGCAATACACATGTCCAATGAGAAAACATTTTACATTACGACACCGATTTATTATCCAAGCGACAAGCTACATATCGGTCATGCTTACACTACGGTAGCCGGAGATGCAATGGCTCGCTACAAGCGGTTACGTGGCTACGATGTGCGCTATTTGACAGGAACGGATGAGCATGGTCAGAAGATTGAGCAGAAGGCGAGTGCGGCTGGCAAAACACCACAACATTTCGTTGATGATATTGTGGCAGGGATTCAGGATTTATGGCGGAAGCTCGACATATCCAATGACGATTTTATTCGCACAACGGAAGAACGTCACAAGAACGTTGTGCAGGAAATTTTTGATCGTTTGCTTAAGCAAGGAGACATTTACAAGGGCGAATACGAAGGCTGGTACAGCATTCCTGACGAAACTTATTACACGGAAACTCAATTGGTTGACGTGGTGAAGGATGCAGGAGGCAATGTGGCTGGAGGTAAAAGCCCGGACAGTGGGCATCCTGTAGAATTGGTCAAGGAAGAGTGTTACTTTTTCCGTATGAGCAAGTATGCTGATCGTTTGCTGAAATTTTATGAGGAGAACCCGCAGTTTATCCAGCCGGAGTCCCGTAAAAAAGAGATGATTAACAATTTTATCAAGCCGGGTTTGGAGGATTTGGCAGTATCCCGTACAACCTTTGACTGGGGAGTTAAGGTGAAGGGAGATCCGAAGCATGTCGTATACGTGTGGATTGATGCGCTCTCCAACTATATTACATCCCTGGGCTATGGTTCCTCCAATACCGAGCTGTACGATAAATTTTGGCCTGCCAATGTGCATATCGTTGGAAAGGAAATTGTACGGTTCCATACGATATATTGGCCGATCATGCTGATGGCGCTGGATCTCCCGTTGCCTAAGAAAGTATTTGCACACGGCTGGCTGCTCATGAAGGACGGTAAAATGTCCAAGTCCAAAGGTAACGTCGTTGACCCTGTAACGCTGATTGACCGCTATGGTCTGGATCAACTTCGGTATTACTTGCTGCGCGAGGTGCCTTTCGGCGCGGATGGAACCTTTACCCCGGAAAGCTTCGTTGATCGGGTCAATTCTGATTTGGCGAATGATCTCGGCAATTTGTTGAACCGTACCGTAGCGATGGTAGACAAATATTTTGAAGGCAAGGTTCCGGCTTATGAAGCGAATGTAACAGCATTCGACGGGGCTTTGGAGGAAATGGCAACAGCGACTTACAGTAAAGTAGAAGAAGCGATGGAAAACATGGAGTTTTCCGTGGCTCTAACGGCGATCAGTCAATTTATTAGCCGCAGCAACAAGTATATTGACGAAACACAACCATGGAACCTGGCCAAGGATGAGGACAAACGTCGTGAGCTGGCATCTGTTATGGTGCATTTGGTAGAAAGCTTGCGCATCGCGTCCATTTTGCTCCAACCGTTCTTGACCCGCGCTCCGTATAAAATTTGGGAACAGCTGGGTATCAAGGAAGGCGAATTGACGACATGGGATAGCGGTAAGCAATTTGGTCGTATTCCAGAAGGAACGCAACTGATCAAAGGCAATCCTATCTTCCCACGTCTGGATTCAGAGCCGGAGGTTGCTTTCATCGTGGAAGCGATGACGGGGGGCAAGAAGCCAGAGGAAGCTACTGCGCAGCCTCAACCGCAGAATGCGACTGAGGCGGGCCAGGAAGCCCCAGAGGCGAAGGAAGAGATTGGTATTGAGGACTTTACCAAGGTAGAACTGCGCGTCGCTCAGGTTATCTCCTGTGAGCCTGTGAAGAAGGCCGATAAGCTGTTGAAGCTCCAACTTGATCTTGGTTATGAGCAGCGACAGGTCGTATCGGGCATTGCCAAGTTTTATACGCCCGAGGATATGGTTGGACGCAAGGTGATTTGTGTGACGAATCTTAAGCCTGTGAAACTGCGAGGGGAGCTATCACAAGGGATGATTTTGGCAGCATCACACGGAGATCAGCTTACGCTGGCTACAGTACCGGAAAGCATGCCTAACGGCGCGATTGTAAAATAAATAAAGGTTGTAATAAAACGTATGTCCTTCGGCTTTCATGCCAGGGCATACGCTTTTTGGGTTGCAACATATTTGGCTGCTTCCTCACGTATGTTTTAGTAATAGAGCTTGTTTTGCTCACGTTTACTTAAGACTGGCGGGAGGAAATGATGATGACGGATGTTAACGCCGGGTTGGCGATCATAGCAGGACTGGTTTCTTTTTTCTCACCTTGCTGTTTGCCACTGTACCCCTCTTATTTATCTTATATGACGGGTATGTCGGCACGTGAACTGGCCGAAGGAAGGCATAAGTCTGAGGTGCGTTACCGTACGATGGGACATACCCTTGCTTTTGTACTGGGCTTTTCCGTTGTGTTTTATTCCTTGGGTGCAAGCGTAGGGTTGCTGGGAGAATGGTTTGGCAATTATGGGGATACGCTAAGAGTGGTTGCGGGGATACTGATCTTGATGATGGGGCTGTTATCTCTTGGTGTGATACGGCCTTTGATTTTAATGCGGGAGCATAAGCTTCGCTGGACATGGAAGCCTGCCGGTTACGCCGGTTCCTTTGTGATCGGAATCGGATTTGCGGCAGGCTGGTCTCCCTGTATCGGTCCCATGCTGACAGCTATTATCGCTTTAGCGGCAGTAGAGCATCATACCTGGTTCAAGCTGGTCACAGGCTACGCGCTTGGCTTTGCGATTCCATTTTTTGCATTGGCTTTACTGACTGGCTCTGTTCGTCTATCCTCGCGTTATACGTCAATTATCGTCAAAACAGGCGGTATACTGCTTGTTATTACTGGTATTTTGCTGGTAACCGATCATATGACAGATGTAACATTGTTTTTACAACGGATTACCCCGGATTGGATGCTGGTTATGTGAAATACTCAATACGACTTAATGGAAAATGTTCAAAAATGCGCTCGGTGATAAATTCTCGCAGGGCGTTTTGCTGTTCATCAGGGTAAACGTATTTATTTTGTCCCCAGCGGCCCCATTTTTTCTTGCGTTTCTCCATGTCCATTTCCAGCTTGGTTTTGGGATAACGCTTCTCGATTACAGCCTTGGACGTTTTGGTAAAACGGTGCTGAATCAATTCGAACGTCAGATCTTTTGTGGCATCATGAGGCAAGGTTTCCCCCAGTTTGCGCAGCAGCTCGCCATATCCTTCTTCCCAGCCGTCATACCAGATGATCGGGGCGATAATAAAGCCTAGCGGATAACCGGCTCGGGCGATTTTACCTGCTGCTTCAATACGTTCCTCGAAGCGTGAAGTCGCAGGCTCGAACTGTTTAATCACATAATCGGAATTAATGCTAAAACGAATGCGTGTATGGCCATTATGCTGAATATCCAGCAGTGGATCGACATGATGATATTTGGTAACAAAACGCAGGCGACCAAATTCTTCATCTGCCATAAAACGAATCAATTCTCCGAGCGATTCGGTGATATGCTCCAAACCAACAGGGTCTGAGGTACAGGCTGCTTCAAAACGAGTAATTTCGGGCGCACGTTCCTCGATGTAGCCTTTAGCTGCCGATAAGATATCATCGGTATTGACATAGACGCGTATATACGGCTTTGCCCCTAATGTCGTTTGCAAATAACAATAGTGGCAGTGTCCCATACATCCGGTCGAAATGGGAATGGCATATTCAGCAGAGGGCTTGGACTGGTCGAAGGTTAGCGTTTTGCGAATACCGACGACCAGCGTTTTTTTCGCCATTCTATACTTTTCAACTTCGGTTTCGCCCGGTAAATTGGTAATTCGGTTATGAGATGTGGTCATACGATACGGAATGTCTTTGACTTTGACCCAATCCATAATACGCTGACCCTTGGGAAAATTCAGTGCGTCCGGCTCGAAAAATACCAGATCAGGCACGAATGGTTTGGTTCCTTTGGTTTTGACAAGAGTACGCTCAAGCGTGGACATGGGTAACGCTCCTTTCAGGAATAAATATCCAGTAGTAGCTCGGGTGTCCAACTCTAACTCATGCCATAGGAGAATGATACAGGGACGCTATTAGTGTGCCCTGCTTAAATTGAACAAATCGTGGCAATAGCTGTGAGCAGATGGATGAGACTTGCCAATAGGCAATGATAACATGTATCATTATATATGTAGGTTCAACGCAGGAAATGAAGGCGGTAAGCGCCCGTTCAATAATAGAAAAGAGGGAAACAAGTGCCAACGCCAAGCATGGAAGATTATTTGGAGCGCATTTACCAGCTGATTGATGAGAAGGGATACGCCCGTGTCTCGGATATCGCAGAGGGTCTGGAGGTCCATCCTTCGTCCGTTACCAAGATGATCCAGAAGCTGGATAAGGACGACTATCTCGTATATGAGAAATATCGGGGATTAATTTTAACACCCAAAGGGAAAAAGGTCGGCAAACGGCTGGTTGATCGCCACCAGTTACTAGAGCAATTTCTGGATATGATTGGGGTCGACAAGGACCTGATCTATAAAGATGTGGAAGGTATTGAGCACCATTTAAGCTGGGATTCCATCACCCGCATTGAGACATTGGTCGAATATTTCCGCCGGGATGAAGATCGTTTGCGCCAGCTTCACGATATACACAAGGAATTGAGTGGTGATTCCTGACAGACATCGTCCGTAAGGACAGATGCTTTTTTTATTTGTCCCTACCGCAACAAATACCCGGGTATTAGCGTCTATCCATTATATAGCAGGACAAGACAGGGGTTAAAAATTAACGGGTTAGCGGAGGATTGTAATCATATGAATTGGAAGAAAACATGGGCACTGGCTGCGGGTTTACTGTTGGCGGTGCAGACGGTAGTTGTGCAAGGAGCGCAAGCGGCTCCAAACGTAGAGATTGAAATTATATTGGATGGGCAACCACTGCAAAGTGATGCGTCGCCGTACATTGTACAGGGAGCCAACGTAACGATGGTACCCTTGCGGGTGATCAGTGAGGGATTAGGCGCTCAGGTCAACTGGTCAGCATCGTCCGGTACGGTAACCATTACAGCACAAGACAAGAACATTTCTATGGAAAACGGCGGACAGAGTGCTATGGTGAATGGCAAGTCAGTTCGATTGGACGCATCTGCGCGTATGACGAGCGGAAGAGTCATGGTGCCGCTGCGTTTTGTTGGGGAAGAGTTGGGATTAAAAGTGGACTGGCAGGCTTCAGAGCGAGTCATTACGTTAAGTAGTGGTAAAGAGAGTGCCGCCACTGGCGGAACAACATCCTCCGTTGGCGGCTCCAGCTCCAATACGACCACATCTGACAATCCGGGAACTGTAGATACGAAACAGGGAATCAATGATGATGAGCAAGCGAGTGTTACTTCTCCGTCAACATCAACCAATGAGGGAAGCTCCAATTCTTCGCAGGGAAATGTCGTGCAAGTGAAAGCTTCGACTTCTATGCGCGGGGCTTGGATTTCTACGATTAACGGGGATTGGCCTTCTTCTGCCGCCCGAAGCAGCACCGAGAAGCAAAAGCAGGAATTCACTAAAATGCTTGATGATTTGCAGGGTATGGGTATTAATGCGGTTTTTGTTCAGGTCCGGGCCAGCGGGGATGCGCTGTATCCGTCCAATCTCGTGCCATGGAGCAAATACCTGACGAACACCCAGGGGAAAAATCCAGGCTATGATCCTTTAAAATTTATGATTAGCGAATCGCACAAGCGGGGGATGGAGTTCCATGCCTGGTTTAACCCTTTCCGCGCCAATTCTACAGGAACGACCAGTAGTTTAGCTGCAAACCATGTCGCTAACCAACATCCGGATTGGATCGTTAAGAATGGCAGCCAGCTATACATTAATCCGGGTATTCCCGCCGCTCGCCAGCATGTCATTGCTGCGATTATGGAGGTTGTGGATGGATATGATATTGACGGTGTTCATTTAGACGACTATTTTTATCCATACAGCGGTACTTTTGATGATGATGCGACCTTTAAAGCGTATAACGCCAACAATATTTCTAACAAGGGCGACTGGCGGAGAGATAATGTGAACAGCTTTGTCCGTGATCTGGGCAAAAGCATCCATGCAAGCAAGTCCAAAGTGCAGTTTGGTATTAGTCCTTTTGGAGTGTGGCGCAACAAGTCTCAAGACTTAACCGGATCAGATACGAAGGCAGGCGTTACAGCGTATGATACGACATTTGCCGATGTACGTACCTGGATTAACAAAGGCTGGATTGATTATGTAGCTCCACAGATATATTGGAGTATCGGTTTCCCGGCCGCTGGCTATGACAAGCTTGTGGCATGGTGGTCCAATGAGGTCAAAAATTCAGATGTTAAGCTGTACATCGGACATTCTCCTTATAAAATCGGCACTCCTGAAAAGGGCTGGCAATCTGCCGAAGAGCTGATTAAGCAGCTCAAGCTGAACGAAAATTATAATCAGGTTAAAGGGGATATTTATTTTAGTGCCCAGCATTTACGGAAAAATCCGTACGGACTCATTCAGCTTCTTCAAAATTATTATCAATAATGATGTAAAATGGATCATATAGGTTCTAAATAAGCCTCCGTTCTCATACATAAGCAGTAGTACTGCTTACTCCCAAGAGAACGGAGGTTTTTTGATCTATGCTGATCAATGCTGTGTTCCAGGGTGGAGGGGTTAAGGGTATATCGCTGGCGGGTGCAGTCAAGGCTGCGGAGGAGCATGAAATTGTATTCAACCGCGTAGCGGGTACATCATCAGGTGCTATTGTAGCTGCTTTGTTGGCGGCAGGATATTCAGCAGATGAAATGAAAGCCGTGATCGAGAAAACCCCCTTGGTCAGCTTGTTACGGCGTTCTCCGGTGTTTAACATCAAATGGGTTGGACCGGCAGCTCGTATTTTTCTTAAAAAAGGGCTGTACTCCGGAGAAGCGTTGGAGCATTGGGTGCGGGAGTTGTTGCTTGCCAAGGGAGTGCGTACGTTCGCGGATCTGCCTCCAGGCAAGCTGCGCATTATTGCTTCAGACATAACGAACGGACGCATTCTGGTGCTTCCTGAGGATATCAAACGTTTTGGAATGAACGCCTCTTCACTGGAGGTGGCAAAAGCCATTCGGATGAGCACAAGCATCCCATATTTTTTCGATCCCGTTATGCTGAGACTTGATCCTTTGCACACGAAAGGGAAAAAATTTTCACAGCAATTTGTGTTTGTTGTCGATGGGGCATTGTTAAGTAATCTGCCTTTATGGCTTTTTGATGAGCCTGTAAATGAACGAAAGGCCAAAACCATTCCAACAGTAGGCTTTCAGATGGTGGGCAAAACGGGAACTGAAATGAAGGTTTCATATATAAGAGGTCCATTGACGATGCTGCAAGCCATTTTTGATACGATGCTATCAGCGCATGATGAGCGTTATATTGAGCAGGAGAACCGATATCGGACGATTAAAATCCCGACGCTGGGCATTCGCACAGCACAGTTCAACATTTCTCCTGAGCAAAGCAATTTGCTTTATGATTCTGGTGTGCAGGCAGGAGACGCTTTTTTCCACAAGTGGAGCATTGCTTCTTACCAACAGCAGTATAACAAGTATCAATTACTGAAGGATACGATGTATGCCATGAAATAATTACTTGTTAGTTGGAGCTGGAATCAAGAGGTTAAAAAGGAGCCATTTCCCGGTCATTTTTCATTACGCGGGTGATGGCTCCTTTGTGTATCATGTTAGAGTGTGATCGACTAATGATACTTAGGTTGTTCTTCATCGTTTTTGCCCTTAGAGCCTTCAATAACATGAAAAGGGTACGCTTTACGCTTGCCTGTAGTCTGCTGCTTGTGTGTATTGGCTGTTTTGGCCATCGTGCGTGCAGAGGGTTTAATCTTGGGGGTACGGGGGCGTCGTCCTGGCAGGTATTTGTACAGCAGAAATATAACTGCAAAAACAAGGACGGGAATCAATAAACTCATAAGAAAGCCCCAGCTTCCTCTCCATACCATATCCACAATCCCATATGCGCACAAGGCAAGGGTAAGCCAGAAAATAACCGCATGTCTGTTCATCTTTCACTCATCCTTTCACAGGATCAAGGACCGAGCTGTTGAAGGTCTCCTTTACAGGTACATTTTCCAACTCGGCATCCAATTCCAGCATACGCTTGAATGAAGCAATGGATACCTCTACTTGATCATCGGTCGGTTCTTTGGTGGTAAGTAGTTGCAGCCACAGGCCGGGGTATCCCAAATAACGGAGTACCGGAATCTCCCGCAGGGCATTGGTTAGCTTGAGAAATTCAAAAGAAAGCCCCAGCACGATTGGAAGCAGCAAAAGTCGCTGTCCCATACGCTCCCACAGATTATCATACGTAAACAGGGAATATACAAGTACCCCTATGATCACCGTGAGCATGATGAAGCTGCTACCGCAACGGTAATGCAGACGACTGTATTTTTGCACATTAGCAGGAGTTAGTTCTTCACCCGCTTCATATGCGGTAATCACCTTATGTTCCGCTCCGTGATACTGGAACAGTCGTTTAATCAACGGAGTTTGGGAAATGCCCCATAAATAACCTAATAGCAGAATGAGCTTAATGGCCCCTTCCGCAAGGTTATGCAGAATCTGGTTGTGAAATAAATTCCCGAACAGGAAGTTTTCCACGATAACCGGAACGAGGGTCAACACAATTTTGCCAAACAGGAAGGATAAAATGCCGACCGCAGCTACGCCGATCATCATACTTAGGCTCCAGCGGGATTCTTCTTTTTTCTTTTGTTCAGCGCGTTCTTCCGGGTCCACTTCATCATCAGCATACGCATCGGCTGAATAGTTCAAATGCTTTGTACCCTTGGCACTGGAGTCGATGATGCTTACAATTCCCCGCAACAATGGGATTCTGCGAAATTTGGACACCCAGGATTGCTCCTTGCGCGGTACTTCCAAATATGTGATTTCGCCAGTCTTGCGGCGAACTGCCGTGACATTGACACGCTTGCCGCCGAACATGACACCTTCAATGACTGCCTGACCACCGTAGCTTACAGGCTTGGATGCTTGTGACAACCGTCTCACCTCTCTTTACACGTGCTTTTTGTATATTGTATCGAATTTGGAAGGGAATATCTAGTTGAGTGTTAAACTCATCCCCATCGGAGCATACTACCTAGCAAAATGGATATGCACGAATCCATCGGAAATGCATTCTTCTTTATGCGCCAATAAAAGTCATCCTTTTCGCATGGAAAAAGTTTGGCATCTTGAAAGGGGATCAATCAACATGAGTGAAGCCTACTCCATACCCAAGGCAGGCCATGATCAGGAACAGACTCGCGAATCTCAGGATCAACGCGACCATAACAATAATAACAGCCGTAGAGGCAGGCAGCAGTCGGGCAAAATACATACGCCACTTATTCCTTTTGCACTCGAACTGGGCTTTTTTGCGGGCTTGCTCTGGGGCTTGCTGCGCTGGTTGTTTTATACATTGCATTTTACGGTAGTCGCACCGGGATTTTTGGCAGAGCCTTTTTTCAAGCATTCGTTCATGAAAACGACGGCGGGGCATCTGGTGGGTCTACTGTTTTTTATGGCATTATCAGTTGTAGTATCGCTGGTGTACACATTGATGTTTCGTAGATATAAGGGGCCTTTGCCTGGCATCGTGTACGGTCTGGTCTGGTGGGTTATTTTATTCGTGTTGACAGGTCCGAAGCTCGGGATGATGAATCCGCTTCATCGTTTGACCTGGGATTCCATATATACGGAAATTTGTGTGTTTATACTGTGGGGGCTATTTATCGGATACACCGTTGCTGTTGAGTATACGGACGAGAGAAAGCGCGAGCCTGAGAAAGCTGGGGACTGAGCACAACAAAAACTTCTCAAGCGGCTATCGCCTGTGTTAAAATAGCATTTGGTTATTTGACAGAGGGGAGCGGGATGAAAGATGAAGAATGACCGGGTGTTAAAGCTGCGGCAGGCGCTGGGCGAGCATGATCTGCGGGCTATATTGATTACAAGCCCTGTCAACCGCCGATATTTGACAGGATTCACAGGTTCGTCGGGTTATGTGCTGATTACGGAATCTCACAGCTACCTGCTGACCGACTTTCGTTATATGACACAGGCTGCCGAACAAGCGGCAGGTTTTACGGTGGTGCAGCACGCTGCACAAGTCATGGAAACGGTGAAAGAGCTGTTGTCCTCCCATCAGATCGGCGAAACAGGCTTCGAGCAGGATCATGTATCTGTTGCGACGCATAAAGCTTACAGTGAAGATTTGTCCCCTGTTACATTGATTCCAGTATCGGGAATTGTAGAAAAGCTACGGGTGTACAAGGATGCGGAAGAACTGGAAGTGATGCAGCGGGCGGCGGATTTGGCAGATGCTACATTTGCACACATTTTGCCTTACATCAAACCGGGTGTCAGCGAGCGTGAGCTGGATCTGGAAA
The DNA here is from genome assembly GCF_050467685.1 of Paenibacillus sp. NRS-1782. NCBI lineage: Bacteria > Bacillati > Bacillota > Bacilli > Caryophanales > Paenibacillaceae > Paenibacillus > Paenibacillus sp. NRS-1782. Next base: position 203,891 of record NZ_JBITPH010000051.1, on the reverse strand, counting down.
TGGAATTCTTCATGCGTAAGCAGGGAGCTACGTCTTCCTCCTTTGACACGATTGTGGCATCCGGGGTTCGTTCGGCACTGCCTCACGGTGTTGCCAGCTCCAAGTTGGTACAAGCGGGCGAACTGATTACGTTTGATTTCGGTGCTTTGCTGGATGGCTACTGCTCCGATGTGACACGTACAGTAGCTACACAAGGGGATTTGTCGCCGCAGCTACGTGAGATCTATGATATTGTGCTCAAGGCGCAGCTTCACGTATTGGAACATATTAAGCCGGGGATGACGGGCCGAGAAGCGGATGCGCTGACACGGGATATTATTGCAAGCCATGGCTATGGAGACAATTTCGGACACAGCACGGGTCATGGTTTGGGTCTGGAGGTTCATGAATCCACGCGTCTGTCGAAGGCAAGCGATGATATTTTGGAGCCTGGCATGGTTGTAACAGTTGAACCTGGTATTTATGTACCTGGATTGGGCGGCGTACGGATCGAGGATGATATCGTTATTACAGATAGCGGCATCAAGGTATTAACACATTCAAGCAAAGAATTTACAGTCGTTTAATAACGATAACAGTCCTGTAGGAGGGGTATTTTAGTGATTAACGTTAATGATTTCAAAACAGGCTTGACCGTCGAGGTAGACGGAGATATTTTTACAGTGCTGGACTTCCAGCACGTAAAACCAGGTAAAGGTGCGGCATTCGTGCGCTCCAAGCTGAAAAACCTGCGTAACGGCAACACGGTTGAACGTACATTCCGTGCGGGTGAAACGATTGGCCGCGCGCAAATTGAAAACCGTGGTGTGTCATACCTCTATGCGAGCGCAGACGAGCATACATTCATGGACAACGAAACATACGATCAATTCAACCTTTCCAGTGATCAACTGAAATGGGAACTTAACTTCCTGCAAGAAAACATGAATGTAAACATCATTAGCTATAATGGTGAAATTCTCGGGATTAACCTGCCTAACAGCGTAGAACTGAAGGTTATTGACACGGAGCCGGGTATTAAAGGCAACACGGCTACAGGTGCTACCAAAAATGCTAAAGTTGAAACAGGACTGAACGTTCAGGTTCCTTTGTTCATTAACCAGGATGATGTACTGCTGATTGATACACGCGATGGTAAATATATTTCACGCGCATAAAATGTTTTGGCTTCTTCATATCCTCTGTCCTTGTCAAGGACAGAGGATTATTTGTTATGAATAACTGTTATTAAAAAACATTGGCTCCGCATAGCACTTTCGTATTATACTGTACTAAAGTTATGCCGTAGGATGTCACGTTCAAAGTCGGTTGTGCCATCTCAAGGTTACATACTGTTGAGTCTGAGGGAGTGAATATCGTTGTCTTTGTATGTCATGAAATTCGGAGGCAGTTCCGTCGGTGATACGGAGCGCATGAAACGCGTGGCAAAACGCGTTGTTGAGAAACAGAGTGAAGGGCATCAATGTGTAGTTGTTGTTTCTGCGATGGGGGACACAACAGACGAACTGATCGACCAGGCCAAATTGCTGAATGAGCAGTTGCCTGCACGTGAGTTGGATATGCTGATGACGACTGGCGAGCAAATTTCGATTGCATTGTTGTCGATGGCTATTCAGCAGTTGGGACATGAGGCGGTATCGTTTACGGGATGGCAGGCTGGTTTCCGTACCGAATCCGAGCATGGTCGGGCGAGAATTACCGACATCCAGCCTCAGCGGGTACTGGATGCACTAAGCAGCAATAAAATTGTCGTGGTTGCGGGTTTCCAGGGGATGTCTGCTGAAGGAGATATTACGACGCTGGGACGTGGTGGTTCTGACACAACGGCAGTTGCGCTGGCGGCGGCGATCCAGGCAGATGCTTGCGAAATTTACACAGATGTGGATGGCATATATTCTACAGATCCACGGATCGTGAAGGTTGCCCGCAAGCTGAAAGAAATTTCCTATGATGAAATGCTGGAATTAGCCAATCTGGGTGCGGCAGTGTTGCATCCACGTGCGGTAGAATATGCGAAACATAACCGGGTACCGCTGATTGTGCGGTCCAGTTTTAACCATAATGAAGGAACGGTCGTAAAGGAGGATGCAGTAATGGAGCAGGGCGTAGTAGTCAGTGGGATTGCATATGATAAAAATGTAGCAAGAATCAGTATTTTGGGCGTAGTCGATACTCCTGGTGTACTGGCGAAAGTATTCGGAACGCTGGCGGGAGCCAAAATTGATGTAGACATTATTGTGCAAAGCGGTGTTGAGGCTGGCAAAGCAGACTTTTCCTTTACAGTGGCTCTAACGGATCGCGAAGCAGCCTTGAAGACGTTGGAAGGCATTCGCACAGAGCTTCCATACCGTGAAGTGACGTCTGAAGAAAACCTCGTCAAAGTATCCATCGTAGGTGCAGGCATGGTCAGCCATCCAGGCGTTGCAGCGCAAATGTTTGCTGTGTTGGCAAAACAAGGCGTGAGCATTAAAATGGTAAGCACATCTGAAATCAAGGTATCGTGTGTGATCGAGGCAGGCAAACTCCATGAGGTCATTCAGGCGCTGCATACAGCGTACAATCTGGATACTGAGGAGCAAGCATTTGTAGGAGGACCGCAGGACCGTCGGTAATTGAATGGATTATTGCGCCTCCTAAATTCATAGTTTTATAATCATAGAATATAGCGGTAGGTTAAGAGGTTGTTTTTCAGCGAGTGATGGGCTGAAGGGCAGCCTCTTTTATTGTGAATCTATTGTTTTTGTTTCAGGGTATCCCTTAGCCGTCAAGGCTTCGGGGTGCCTTTTTTAATTTTTGCAGATTCCATGAAGGAGCTTTAGGTGGTGTGAAATATGTTTGTTAAAGGCGGATAGGAGCTTTGAAATCAACGACTAGGTTTTCGATATATTTTCGGCATAAAAAGCGAGAGTCGGCCATAGACTTGTCTTAAAGAAAGAGGACAACTGTGAGGGGGCGGCATCGGTATGGAATGGCTGGAGTTATTTCCCGAACCGTTGCACGGTATACTCGGAAAGCTTCCGGAAACGGTATTCAAGCAACTGGAGGAAATTCGGGTCCGGGAAGGAAGGCCGCTGGAAATTAATACAAATGGTGAACATCATTTTGTAACGTCCGCCGGTCGGCTGACTGTGAACCATATGGAAGCCTATAAGCCGGACCGGGAGGATGCCCACCGTTTGCTGGATTTTATCAGCAATCATTCCCTGTACACCATGGAGGAGGAGCTTCGCAAAGGGTTTATTACCATTCCCGGGGGTCACCGGATCGGGTTGGCGGGGAGAACGGTGCTGAGCAGAGGGCGAGTGGAGCATTTGAGGGATATAAGCAGCTTTAATGTAAGAATTGCCCGAGCGATTCCCGGTATAGCTGATCGCATATTGCCTTATGTAGCGGATCGAAAATCCGGTAAAATCCTTCATACCCTCATCTTGTCCCCGCCTCAGCATGGTAAAACAACACTGCTTAGGGACTTGGCCCGGCAACTAAGCTACGGGGGGATGGAAAGCAAAGGGGGGCGTCGAAGCGGGCTCAAGGTAGGCATTATAGATGAACGTTCGGAGATTGCCGGCAGTCACAAGGGCATTCCCGGTTTTGATGTTGGACCTCGAACCGACGTATTGGATGGATGTCCGAAAGCAGAAGGCATGATGATGATGATTCGTTCCATGTCGCCAGATGTGCTGATCGTCGATGAAATCGGCCGACCTGAGGATGCCGAAGCGGTGCGTGAAGCGCTTCATGCGGGGATCGCAGTCATTGCTTCCGCGCATGGACGTGATGTGGCTGAAATGGCGACCCGGCCTGCTTTTGCCGGATTGACTACAGGACAGGAGCTGTTTCAGCTCTACGTCATGCTGGAGCGGACGAGCCGGGGCGTCTCCTTCCGGCTGGCAGATGCCAAACAGCGCAGGCTGACACTGTCTGCGGAAGGGCAGAACGGAGGCATATTCTATGCTTAAGCTGCTGGGTGCCACGTTGGTTATACTCGCCGCTACGCTGGCTGGCTGGCAGCGGGCAAGGCAGTTTGCGCTGAGGCCGAGGCAGATCAGAGAGCTGATTCTCGCGCTGCAAAGGCTGACCACCGAGGTTTCCTACGGGGTATCGCCGCTACCGGATGCTTTTGCCAAGACGGGAGAGCCGTTGCGGGAACCGCTGCGAACCTTGTTCAAGCAAGCCTCACACTGGATGCACCCCTCCTTTGCGCTGACCGCCAGAGAAAGCCTGCATAAAGCGATTGAAGCCTCGTGGAGCCGCTCCAGTATGCAGCAGGCCGAGAAAGAAGCGATGCGGCAGCTAGCTTACAGTCTCGGAACCAGCGACCGTGAAGACCAGATCAAGCACATTGCGCTAACCATCCAGCAGCTATCCCATGAGGAAGCGCAGGCGCAGGCGGATCAGGTGAGATACGAGCGCATGAGCAGAAGCCTGGGACTGCTGATCGGAGCATTGATCGTCATTTTGATCTATTAGCGGGGTGCTCGAATGAATTTAGAAGTGAACGCTATTTTTCAGATTGCCGGAATTGGCATTATTATCGCCATGATTCATACCGTACTCAAGCAAATGGGCAAAGAAGACATGGCCCACTGGGTAACGGTCATTGGCTTTGTTGTGGTGCTATTCATGGTGGTACGAATGCTGGATGACCTTCTGCAAGAGATCAAATCTATCTTTCTTTTTCAGTAGGTGGACACATGGAAATCATTCAGGTGGTCGGCTTCGCCCTGATTGCCACAGTTCTTATTTTGGTCATTAAGGAACAGAAGCCGATGTTTGCTTTTCTGATTGCGACAGCCGCGGGAATCGTCATTTTTTTACTGTTGATTGGCAAGATTGGGTCCGTGGTTGCTGTGCTGGAGCGTCTGGCAAGGTCTTCGGGCATGGATATGATTTATTTTAAAACCGTGCTGAAAATTATCGGTATCGCTTATATTGCCGAATTTGGAGCGCAGGTGGTTCGGGATGCTGGACAAGACGGGATTGCTTCCAAAATTGAGCTTACAGGAAAGGTGCTCATCATGGTGCTGGCCATCCCGATTATCAGCATAATTATTGACACGATTCTGAAGCTGATGCCCGCCTGAGGGGGTGATGCCATGAAAAGGCTGGAGGGCATGCCGAATCTCAAAGTGGTTGCCATTTTGCTGCTATGCCTCTGGTGTGCCTCGGCTGTGGTCATGTTTGCAGATACACCTGCGAATGAATGGATCAGACAACAGGCGGAGCAGATGCCCAAAGATGAGGTAGAGCATTATTGGGACGGGCTGATGCAGCAATATGGCGGATTTTTCCCTGATCAAAAAACGCCCTCCTTCATGGATATGCTGCTTCCGGGCGGTGAAGGGTTCAGCATTAAAGGTGTATGGAGCGCCATAGCCGACTTTTTCATCCACGAAATTCGGGTGAATGCCAAGCTGCTCGTCACCATTGTCATGCTCAGCATTATGAGTATGGTGCTGGAAACGCTGCAAAGTGCATTTGAAAGTAATCAGGTCAGCAAAGTCGCCTATGCCATTGTCTACATGGTCATTATCATCCTGGCGATTAACAGCTTTAGTGTAGCGATTGGTTATGCAAAGGAAGCCATTGACAGCATGATTCAGTTTATGATGGCGATGCTGCCCCTGCTGTTTACCATGCTGGCTTCGATGGGCAACGTCGTAACGGTTTCGGTCACCCACCCGCTCATTATATTTATGATCAACACGGTTGGGGCGGTCATTCATACGCTGGTGTTTCCGCTACTGTTCTTCTCGGCGGTGTTGTATCTGGTCAACTCACTAACAGGCAAATACAAGCTGACCCAGTTAGCCGATCTGCTGCGTAACGCCGGAGTGGGGGTGCTGGGAGTGCTGCTGACCATTTTTCTGGGTGTCATTTCCGTACAGGGCTTGACGTCGTCTGTAACGGACGGATTAACGATCCGCACGGCCAAGTATATTACAGGCAGTTTTGTTCCGGTGGTTGGCAAGGCGCTGGCAGATGCGACAGATACGGTCATTTCGGCTTCGTTGCTCGTGAAAAATGCCATTGGTCTGGTGGGAGTCATCATTATCCTGTTCCTCTGCGCCTTTCCTGCCCTCAAGATTCTAACGCTGGCCCTGATCTATAAAGTCACAGCAGCGATTATGCAGCCTTTGGGAGATACGCCTATTGTGGAATGCCTGGACGCAATCGGTAAAAGCATGATATATGTCTTCGCAGCGCTGGCGGCAGTGGGTTTAATGTCCTTCCTTGCGATTACGATCATGCTCGCGGCAGGCAATATGACAGTCATGATGAGGTGAGTGAAGGATCGGAAATCAAACGGGGGGAGGGGAGTGACGTGACCTGGCTGGGAGGCTGGCTTAAGGAACTGGTACTGATTGTGCTGCTGGCTTCTTTTATAGATATGATCTTGCCAAGCCGTTCCATGGAAAGGTATGTCAAGCTCGTACTCAGCCTGCTTATTCTGCTGACGCTGCTTTCTCCAGTCGTGCGTTTGCTGAGTACCAGTCCCTCTGAGCTTCTGGGGCGCGCGTTTGATCTTCAACGTCAGGCAGAGACGGGCAAGGGCGAACCGACATTGGAGGAAATATTGGCAAAAGGCAACAAGCTGAAGCAGCAGCAGGAGCAAAGCTCCATGCAATGGGCTGGTCAAGAGGTAGCCAAGGAAATCAAGGGACAGCTGGAGCAGAGTACCGGGTTAGCGATTCAATCGGTTCAGGTTACGCTTGCTCAGATGAAGCAGGGAGCGTCCGATCTGGAGGCTGGAACGGGGATTCAGTCGGTCGTGGTTAAGCTGGCGGAGCAGCAGTCTGGGCGTAAGGAGAAAAACGCGAATGTCCCGCCAGATTCGGACTCCAAGCCGATTATGGTAGAGCCTGTCGCTGAAAAAGCAGTAAATATCCGTATAGAGCCAACTCCAGTAAAAGCATCGGACCAAGAGAAGAGAACGTTAGAGGGTACCAACAACCGTGTAGAAGGCTCTGATGGTGAAAAGACAGCAGATACGCAAGCTTTCGGTTTAATTACAGGACTGTTGCACGAAAAATGGGGTGTCGACAGCAAAAATGTGCAGGTGCTTTCTTCGCAGGACAGTACACATGAATGGTAACAGGAGGTGAGCAGACATGGGCAAATGGATGAAAAAGCTGGAGCAATGGATGGGCAGGGGGGCAGACGGGCCCAAAAGGTTTAATTCATTTCGCTGGCTGCTTATTCTTGGTCTTATCGGGGTCGCGATCATGCTTTTTAACTCGTTTGTCAATGTGAAAAAGGTGGACCCGGAAAATGTGGGGCGGGAGCCGCCTGGCGTGATGAAAAATGAACCCGCACTTCAGACAACGGGGGGTGAGGAAAGTTCCTTTGCCGGAATTGAGAAGGTGTTCGAAGATAATATGAAGCAGATGCTGGAGCAGATCGTTGGTGTAGGAACCGTCGATGTCATGGTTACAGTTGACTCCACCGAGGAAGTCATCGTTCAACGTAATGTGAAGGATATGCAGGAAGAAAATAATGAGACGGATGCCAATGGCGGTCAGCGACATACCACTCAATATACACGCGATGGAGAGATTGTCACCTATGAATCGTCAGGAGGTCAGCACACCCCGATTGTTACAAAAAAAGTAAAGCCGCAGGTGAGGGGCGTGCTGGTGGTGGCAATGGGAGCAGAAAATCCCACCGTGAAGCAGTTGATTGTGGATGCCGTACAGAAGGGACTTAATGTGCCTTCCTATAAAATTTCAGTTGTCCCGCGCAAGCAGGGATAGATTGAAATCATAATCAAGGATAAATGAAATCCTAATTTAATGATATTGGAGGACGGAACATGAATAACAAAAGACAAACCGTTTGGCTGGTGTCCATGCTGAGTTTAATGGTCGTGCTGTCTGCGTACTATCTGTTTACGGAGGATTCCAGCCCGGCTAACCCGCCTGTGGCGGACAGTGAGCAAGTGAGTAAGGTTAAGCAGGATACCGCCCAGGAAGCGACAGGCAAGGCAGAAGAGCAACTGAACGAGCTGAAAGTGAATGAAGTGGTGACCAATGGAGAAGTAACCGGTGAAGGGACTGCCTCTACCGCGAAGACGGACACGGCTGCGGCAACGGATCCTGCTACTGAATCTACTACAGGCGAAAATAAAGATACGGCATCTGCCCAAGCTGCTGAGTCTGCTAAATCGGATCAAAATACTACTGCTAACGCGCCGGATCCTGCGGCAAAAAGTGACGACAAAGCAGCATCCACCGCGAAAACGGACCAGCAGGTACTCGATCAGGTGGCAACCGAACAAGCCGCGAAGCCAACGGCCGCTGCGGTTATCGACAACTACTTGCTGGAGCGGGATGTGGAGAATCAAAAGAAAAACGATGAGCTGACGACTGCAATGAACGATAGCACTGCTAAGAAAGCCGCAGAAGCACAAAAAGAATTGCATGTGCTGGAAGACAAACAGGCGAAAATCACCGGAATTGAGGAAGAGCTTCAGCAGCAGTTCGCCAATGCGGTGGTTCGTGAGGAAGATGCTGATAAATACAAGGTAGTGGTTCTGAGTGAAAAACTGGATGCCAAACAAGCGGTAACGATCGTCGATAGGGTCATGAAAGAACTGAACGTAACGCAGGACAAGATCAGCGTCCAGTATGTTACACAATAAGACAAAACTCGAGAAAAAGCCCGGATTTCTGCACATTTCCGGGCTCTTTCTATTTTTAATGATTGTGATATAATACATAAAGCTGTTTCAACAATGTTATCAGCAACCGGCAAAATGCTGAAGGAGTGATTAATTGAGATGTTCAAATTAAGCGAGATTAAGGAATTGATCAAGCTGGTGGATGAAACGTCTGTGCATGAGCTTGAAATTGAAAATGAAGGAACTCGCCTGTTGATCCGTAAACCGGGTAAAAGCGAGATCGTTACGGTACATGCACCTGTGGCAGCACCTACTTATACGATGGCACCACAAGCTGCTATTCCGAATCCACAAGCACAGTCCGATGCAGGACATGCATCTGTTGGGGAGACTAAGGAATATGCAAGCAATCTACATAAAATCGTATCTCCGATGGTGGGCACTTTCTATAGTTCTTCATCCCCGGATACGTCTCCGTATGTGAGTATCGGCAGTAAAGTAGGCGAGAAAACAACGGTGTGTATTATTGAGGCGATGAAGCTGATGAACGAGCTGGAAGCTGAAGTGAAGGGCGAAATTGTGGAAATTTTGGCCGAAAACGGACAGTTGGTCGAGTATGGACAGCCATTGTTCCTTGTGAAACCGGAGTAAGACGCTCGCTTGAACCCTCTGTTTTGAGGGTTCAGCCAGGCTGCTCCCAGGGAGGATAAAGTCATGACATTTCAAAAAGTATTGATTGCGAATCGTGGGGAAATTGCGGTTCGTATCATTCGCGCTTGCCGCGAAATGAATATTTCGACGGTTGCCGTATATTCGGAAGCCGACAAGGACTCGTTACATGTGCGTCTCGCAGATGAGGCTTACTGTATCGGACCGACGCTGTCGAAGGACAGCTACCTGAATTTCACGAATCTGATGAGCGTTGCGACATTGACTGAATGTGATGCGATTCATCCAGGTTACGGATTTTTGGCTGAAAACGCCGACTTCGCTGAAATTTGCGAATCTTGCAATATTACGTTTATTGGTCCTTCTCCAGAAGCGATTAACAAAATGGGGGATAAGGCTGTCGCCAAGCAGACGATGAAGGATGCCGGGGTTCCGGTCATTCCGGGTTCGGACGGGCTGGTGGAGGATTTGCAGGATGCCATTACCATTGCTCGTGATATTGGCTATCCGGTAATCATCAAAGCCACAGCAGGTGGCGGTGGTAAAGGTATCCGTATCGCCGAGGATGAGGATAATCTTATTCAACAAATTACTACCGCTCAGCAGGAAGCGCAAAAAGCGTTCGGTAACGCAGGTGTGTATCTGGAAAAATATTTGACTGGTATGAAGCACGTGGAGATTCAGATCATAGCGGACAAGCACGGCAATGTTGCGCATCTGGGCGAACGGGACTGCTCTGTGCAGCGCCGTCGTCAGAAGCTGCTGGAGGAAGCGCCGTGTCCTGTACTTTCACAGGATGTGCGTGAAGAAATGGGTCAGGCAGCCGTTCGTGCGGCTTTGGCTGTACAATATTCCGGTGCGGGAACGCTGGAATTTTTGCTTGGACCGGATAATCAATTTTATTTTATGGAAATGAACACACGTATTCAGGTAGAGCATCCCGTAACGGAGATGATTACCGGTGTGGATTTGATTAAGGAAATGATTTTGGTCGCTGAGGGGCATCCGCTTTCCTTTACACAGGAAGAAGTCACCATCAATGGATGGGCGATGGAGTGCCGTATTAACGCCGAGGACCCTGATCGCAATTTTATGCCTGCACCGGGTAAAATCGGATTTTATCTACCTCCAGGCGGCCCTGGGGTACGGGTAGACAGCGCAGCATATCCAGGCTACAGCATTCCTCCTTATTATGACTCCATGATCGCCAAATTGATTGTGTGGGCGCCTACACGTCAGGAAGCGATTGCCAAAATGAAGCGGGCTCTGTCCGAATTTGCTATTGAAGGCATACCGACAACCATTTCTTTTCATCAACGTTTGTTGGAGCATCCGACCTTCATCAAGGGCGATTTTGATATTAAATTTTTGGAGGATAACGAAGTTTAATCGGTATATTTCCTTAGTTTGTCATAATGAACGCCAAATGATATAGTATGGATAATAAGTGAGCATGTCTGCTTTGAAATCCAAAGCTGAAGTGAAACTTATTTTGACCGAAAGGTGTTGAAGGTATGAGCACAGTGCCAACCGAATTCGAGCGTACAGAAATTGGGGAGATTCAGATTGCCCCGGAGGTTATTGAAGTCATTGCCGGACTGGCAACCGTTGAGGTGCCGGGTGTAGCGGGAATGAGTGGCGGATTTGCAGGTGGGTTTGCCGAACTGCTGGGCCGTAAAAATTTGTCCAAAGGTGTAAAAGTGGAAGTCGGACAGCGTGAAGCAGCTGTAGACGTCTCCGTCATCATCGAGTATGGTAACCGTCTGCCTGAGGTGGCTGCTGCTATTCAGCAGAACGTTAAGCGTTCCATCGAAACCATGACAGGTCTTAACGTTGTTGAAGTGAATGTGCAAATTCATGATGTTCAATTCAAAAGTGCCGAAAAAGTAGAAGAGCCGGAAGTTCTGGGCGCCGGACGGGTTAAATAGAGCGATACTTTGTACAAACCCCCGACCCGTAAGGGTCGAGGGTTTACTCTAATTTAAGGAGGCTGTGCGTTTCGTGGCTAAAGTTATGGACAGACTTCTGCTGTTCTTGTACAGCTTAAGTATCGGAATTATTTCCATTCTCGCCATCCTCCTCCTGAGCGGGGCCATTCCGTATGCCTTAAGCATTCAGGATGAGCGGATTGTGTGGTTTACCAGCCTGATTATTGCAGGAGTGCTGCTGCTTTTGAGTCTCCGGATTTTCTATATCTCCATTCGCCGAAACCAAACGGTACAGCATTCTATAGATCAACGAACGGAGTACGGCGACATTCAGATTTCAGTGGATACCATCGAAAATCTGTGTCTCAAAGCGGCCTCCAGATTTCGTGGGATACAGGATTTGAAAGCACGTATTCGCGTGCTGGAATCGGGACTTGATATTACGATTCGGGCGGTTGTGGACGGGGAAAGTTCTATTCCGGTGTTAACCTCCGAGGTACAAAAGGGGGTACACGACCATGTGGAAGAAATTACGGGAATTCCTGTGTCCAATGTGTCTGTGTACATCGCCAATGTTTCTCAGTCACCAAGCTTTAAGAGTCGTGTGGAATAGAGGTGATTTTCCCTGATGCCCTGGAAAGAAATATGGGGAAGTTACAAGGGCCGGATCACAGGGATTACGGCTGGCATTTTTTTCGGGTTTATTTATTTGTGGGCGGGCTTTTGGAATATGTTGTTCTTTGCATTGATGGTGTTCATCGGATATACGCTAGGAAGACGTAGCGACGCAGCGCTTGGTTCCCTCCTCCCTTGGAAGGAATGGAGCGACTGGCTGTCGCAACGTTGGCGTCCTTTTAAATGAACCCTGTGATACGCTTTCTCCAAAATAGAGCTGTAGCTTCTTTGCGCCCAACGTTTTGGAGGATGCGTTCACAGGTTTTTTTGTGGAATTGGTTAAAATGAAAAAAGATACAGGCAAGCGTAGGAGGCAGGGCATGAAAAGACGTCTGGCGAGGGAAATAGCGGTACAAAGCATGTACCAAATGGAAATGAACGAAGTGGATGCAGCAGCAGCAATAGATATGTTGCTCCAGGAAGCAGCAGAGGATAACGAAGCGGAAGTAGTCATCAAAAATGCAGCAGTGTTAAGGGCTTACGTATTGGAGCATGTGAGGGGTACCTGGGAACACAAGGAAGCGATTGACAAACTTCTCGTGGATTATCTTAAAGGCTGGCAGATCAGCAGACTTTCACGCGTGGATCGCCAAATTTTGAGACTGGCAGCATATGAAATGATTTTCCGTGAGGATGTTCCAGCTAAAGTTGCAGTTAATGAAGCGATTGAATTGTCCAAGCATTTTGGCACCGAGGAGTCAGGTAAATTTGTCAACGGTGTTCTGGGACGGATTATACAAGAGTTGGAGCAACTAAAAGCACAGTTTTAAGTTGAGATTATTTTACTCAGGTTGGAGAGTGGTTAATATGTCAGCACCGATCATTGATGGCAAACAAATCTCTAAGGATATTCGCGCAAGCATTCAGCAGGAGGTCGTCCGTCTGAAGGAGCACAACTTTCAGCCTGGACTGGCTGTCGTACTGGTAGGTGAAGATCCTGCTTCTCAGGTGTATGTTAGAAACAAGGAAAAGGCATGTCATGATCTCGGTTATTATTCCGAGGTACATCGGCTGGCAGTGGATACTTCACAGGAAGCATTGCTGGAGCTGATGGACAAGCTGAATCTCCAAAGTAATATTCATGGGATTCTGGTACAGCTTCCGTTGCCAAAGCACATTCATGAAAAAGCAGTCATTGACGCCATTGCAGTCGAGAAGGATGTGGATGGATTCCATCCGGTGAACGTGGGGAATCTGGTCATCGGTGATGATAGTCTCCTGCCTTGTACTCCTGCTGGTGTCATTGAGCTGATCAAGCGTGCGGGGGTAGAAATTGCGGGTAAGCATGCGGTGGTTATTGGTCGCAGTAATATCGTGGGCAAGCCGGTATCGCTGCTGTTGCAGCGCGAAAATGCTACGGTGACCATGTGTCACTCTCGTACGGCGAATATCGCCGAGCTGAGTCGGCAAGCGGATATTTTGGTGGTTGCCATCGGAAAAGCCAACTTTATTGATGCTTCGTTCGTGAAGCCTGGAGCGGTAGTCATTGATGTAGGCATGAATCGTCTGGAGAGCGGAAAACTGGCGGGTGACGTTGATTTTGAGAGCGTGAAGCAAGTATGTGGTCCGATTACCCCTGTTCCCGGCGGTGTAGGTCCAATGACGATTACCATGCTGATGCAAAATACGCTCGTAGCGGCCAAGCGGTCGCACGGTCTGGCATAAGGGCGGTTGCCTGTGGCTGAACAGCGTATTTACTCCATTAAGGACCTGAATCGCTATATCCGGATGAAGCTGGAATCGGATCAGGTGCTGTCCGACGTATGGATACGCGGGGAAATTTCTAATTTTACGCATCATTCGAGTGGTCACATGTACTTTACACTCAAGGATGAGGGCAGCCGCATCCGTTCGATTATGTTTGCAACTCATAATCAGCGGCTTCCCTTCGTGCCAAAGGAAGGTACGTGTGTTATTGCCCGGGGAAACGTATCTGTGTACGAACGGGATGGACAATATCAATTTTATGCAATCCAGATGCAGCCTGATGGTGTCGGAAGTCTCTACCTTGCATATGAGCAGCTCAAGCAAAAGCTGGATGTTGAAGGGCTGTTCGACAGCGCTCGCAAGCGCAATCTGCCTGCTCACCCTACGACAATCGGTGTCATTACTTCGCCAACCGGAGCTGCCGTACGCGATATCATCACGACGCTTCAACGGAGATATCCGCAGGCAGGAATTGTGTTATATCCTGTGCTTGTGCAGGGAAAAGGCGCTGCTCCCTCTATTGTTAAGGCTATTGAAGCCATGAACCTTATGCAGGAGGTTCAGGTGATGATCGTCGGGCGGGGAGGTGGCTCTTTGGAGGAGCTATGGGCGTTTAACGAGGAATCGGTTGCGCGTGCCATTTTTGCATCGGGGATTCCGGTCATTTCGGCCGTCGGTCATGAAACGGATTTTACGATTGCCGATTTTGTGGCCGATTTGCGTGCGGCTACGCCGACCGCAGCCGCCGAGCTGGCTGTGCCTCATCAGCAGGAGTTGCGGGATCAGCTGCTCCAGAGGGAACAGCGATTACGTAACGCACTCCGACAGCGGCTGGAAACCAGCCGTGAACGGTTGACCCGGCTTCGGCGCTCCCCGGTGCTGTTGCACCCGCGCCGCTATATGCTACAGCATGCAGAGCGGATGGATATGCTGCATCAGCGGCTCATCCGTGCAGCAGGTAACCGTTCGCGTTTGAACGCTGAGAAAAACGCGCGTATGCGTCAGGTGCTGGAGCGGTTTAACCCGCGCGAACAAATCTGGTCGGCCCGCAAGCAGACAGATGCGGCACAGCGTCAGCTGGAGTCTGCAATGCGTGCTATTACCAAGACGGGACGGCAGCAGCTGCACGCGGGTATTCGTCAGCTGGATGCGCTTAGCCCGCTCAAGGTCATGTCGCGAGGCTACAGCCTTGTGTATGATGAGCAGGAGAAACGATTGATCAAGTCGCTAAAAGACGTACAGCCGGGAGATTCTATTAAAATTAAAGTGAGTGACGGGCAGTTGGACTGCCAAGTATGGGGATTGAAGGAGGACGCGAAGCATGGTGGCGAATGAAACGGAATTGAATTTTGAAGCGGCCATGGCCGCTCTTGAAGAAATTGTCGGACAACTGGAGCACGGGGACGTTCCTCTGGAGCAAGCCATTGATCTGTTCCAGCGTGGTATGAAGCTGTCTCAGCTTTGCAGTCAGAAGCTGGAGCAAGTTGAACGTAAAATTGAAATGATTGTGGAAGAGGATGGAGATTTGCGCAAGAAGCCTTTTGGCGGCGGGTTAGATGAAAACGGTGGTGAAGGCGTTGAATAGATCGTCGTTCAAGGAATATTTGACCGCGACGGTGGACGCGGTTTCGTCTGCATTGACCGAGCAATTCCCAGCTCATTGGAGTATCCCCACCGTTCTCCGTGAATCCATGAATTATTCACTCACCGCAGGTGGAAAACGCCTGCGGCCTCTGCTTGTGATCGCATCTGCCGAAGCATTCGGCGGAAGCCGGGAGGCCGCGTTACCCGTAGCATGTGCGGTAGAAATGGTACATACGTACTCCCTGATTCACGACGATTTACCAGCCATGGATGATGATGATTATCGCCGGGGCAAACTGACGAATCATAAGGTATATGGAGAAGCGGTTGCTATCCTAGCGGGAGATGCATTGCTGACCCATGCCTTTCATAGCGTCGTACAAGCAGGTCGGCGTCACGGGGTTTCCTCCGATGCGCTATTGTCCATCGTGGAGGAACTGTCCGAAATGAGCGGGGCACGGGGTATGGTAGGTGGTCAGATCGCGGATATGTCCGGCGAGCAGGGGATGACAGGTATCGAGGAACTGGAATACATCCATCTCCACAAAACCGCAGATTTGATCATTTTCTCCCTCTTGGCAGGTGGACGGATCGGCGGAGCGGACAAGAATCAATTAGAAGCGCTACGCCAATTTGGACGAGACCTGGGTCTGGCTTTTCAAATTCAGGACGATATACTGGATCTTATAGGCGATGAGAGCAAAATGGGTAAAAAAACGCAAAGTGATGTTGCACAGGAAAAGGTAACTTATCCGTTTTTTATCGGTATGGAGGCATCACAGCTACAAGTAGAGAAACTCACGGCATCTGCCAAAAAAGCGTTAAAAGAAGGCGGTATACCGGATTCGTCGCGTTTGCTGGAGATTGCGGACTACCTGATGAAGCGTGATCATTAGTACGGTTAATCATCATTGGCTTGTCTAGTGTTTAAGCAAGGTCACAAAGTGTGATATAATATTTGTTAACTTTACACACAAACTTGAAGGAAAGCGGGGAGATATGCGTGCTGCTTCCACACATAAAGCAACCAGGCGATCTGAAATCACTGTCGGTTGAGGAGTTGGCTTCTCTAGCCGAGGAAATCAGGAGCTTTTTGATTGAGAAGCTGTCCGTGACTGGGGGGCATCTGGCATCGAATCTGGGAGTGGTTGAGCTCACAATCGCCCTGCATTACTGCTATAACAGCCCGAAGGACAAGATGATTTATGACGTTGGGCATCAGGCCTACGTACACAAAATATTGACAGGGCGAATGGATCGGTTTGATACTCTTCGTCAGCGTGATGGACTTTGTGGATTTGTAAAAAGAAGTGAAAGCGAGCATGATGTCTGGGAAGCTGGTCATAGCAGCACATCTCTGTCAGCCGCGATGGGGATGGTTTTGGCACGAGATTTGAAGGGCGAGGACAATAAAGTTATTGCGTTGATCGGAGATGGAGCATTAACTGGTGGCATGGCTTTTGAAGCGTTGAACCATATTGGTCATGAACGTAAAAATTTGATGGTCATTCTGAATGACAACGAAATGTCGATAGCGCCGAATGTTGGGGCCATGCATAATTATTTGAGCAAAATCCGCTCGGACCGTCATTATTTGCGAGCAAAGGATGAGCTGGAAGTTTTGCTGAAAAAAATACCTGCTATCGGCGGTAAACTTGCCAAATCGGCTGGCCGTGTTAAGGACAGTCTTAAATATATGATGGTTCCGGGTGTGCTGTTTGAGGAACTGGGGCTTACGTATCTCGGTCCGGTCGACGGACATGATTTGCCGAAGCTGATCGAAACCTTCAAGCAGGCTGATAACGTCAACGGCCCTGTGTTGGTGCATGTCGTAACCACTAAGGGCAAGGGTTACAAGCCTGCGGAGGCAGATTCACACAAATGGCACGGAATCAGTCCGTACAAAATGGAATCCGGTCAGGTACTCAAGGCTGTGGGCAACCCCATGTATACGGAAATTTTCGGACGGACGCTGATTGAGCTGGCTGAACAGGACGAACGTATTATAGCG
Source organism: Paenibacillus sp. NRS-1782 (assembly GCF_050467685.1). NCBI lineage: Bacteria > Bacillati > Bacillota > Bacilli > Caryophanales > Paenibacillaceae > Paenibacillus > Paenibacillus sp. NRS-1782. The sequence goes on along the minus strand of NZ_JBITPH010000051.1, from coordinate 186,697 downwards.
GTTACGCCTGCTATGCCTGGTGGTTCGGGACTGGTGCCGTTTAGCAAGGAATTCCCTACACGGATGATTGATGTGGGCATTGCAGAGCAGCATGCGGCTACTATGTGTGCTGCGTTGGCAATGGAGGGGATGAAGCCGGTATTTGCGGTATACTCCACTTTTATGCAGCGTGCTTATGATCAAATTGTACATGACATTTGCCGTCATAATGCGAATGTGATGTTTGCGATTGACCGTGCCGGTTTTGTCGGGGCTGACGGAGAAACACACCATGGCGTGTTCGACGTAGCATTTTTACGTCATATCCCCAATCTGGTGCTTATGATGCCTAAGGATGAAAACGAGCTGCGCCATATGATGAAAACAGCGCTTGATTACGACGATGGTCCGATTGCTTATCGTTATCCTCGTGTTAATGGGGTTGGTGTGCCGTTGGACACAGAACTGAAAGCTATACCCATCGGCAGTTGGGAGTTTCTCCGCAAGGGTGAGGGCTACGCTGTAATCGCTTCAGGCCCGATGCTCCAGGTGGCGACAGAGGCTGCGGAGGCAATGAAACGCGAAGGCTTGCAGGTGGGCGTCGTCAATGCGCGTTTCCTTAAGCCTGTGGATGAGGATATGCTTCGTGAGCTGGCCCGCCAGCATACGAAGCTGATCGTTTTGGAAGAAGCTTCTGAAGCGGGAAGCTTGGGTAGCGCTGTGCTGGAATTTTACGCCAAAGAAGAAATGCAAAATGCACAGGTGCGTTTGATGGGGATTCCCGACATGTTTGTGGAGCATGGCTCGATCAAGGAGCAACGCGCAGAAGCGGGCCTTACCGTTGAAGCTGTGTGCCTTAAGCTTCGCAAATGGGCTTCCGAGCCAGTGTATGGCATGGGACAATCGGTATAGGGGAGCTTGCGACAACGGTGAAATTTATAAAAAAGTATGACAAGAGCAGCGTAGCTGCCTTAAAGGGAGATTAACATGTCTGTTCCGAAGGAACGCATTGATGTATTACTTGTAGAACAAGGCTTTTTTGAAAGCCGTGAAAAAGCCAAAGCCGCAATTATGGCAGGTCTGGTACTGGCCGACAGTGAACGAATTGAGAAGGCGGGTATGAAGATACCACGCGACAGCGAGCTTAAAGTAAAGGGTGCAGTGCATCCATATGTAAGCCGTGGAGGGTTGAAGCTGGAAAAGGCTATCCGTCAATTCGAGCTGGATATGAAGGGGAGGACGATGCTGGATATCGGCTCATCCACCGGAGGCTTTACGGATTGTGCCCTCCAGCATGGAGCGGAGTATGTATATGCCATTGACGTGGGATATAACCAGCTGGACTGGTCCCTTCGTAATGACGAACGGGTATGCGTAATGGAGAAAACGAATTTCAGGTATATGACACCTGCAGATTTGAAGGGTCCAGTACCGAATTTTGCAAGCATTGATGTTTCATTTATTTCGCTGCGCATTATTTTGCCACCATTGCTTGCGTTGCTGCATCAACCTGCTGACATTGTGGCTTTGATTAAGCCACAATTTGAAGCCGGACGTGAAAAGGTGGGGAAACTCGGCGTCGTCCGCGATCCTGCAACGCACAAAGAAGTGTTGCAGACCATCCTGACGTTCTCGCACGAGCTTGGACTTTCGCTGCAAGGATTGGCTTATTCTCCTATTACTGGTGGAGAAGGTAATATTGAATTTTTGGCGCATTGGCGTTTGGATAAGCCTGCTGCTGACCCGCAACAGGAAAGCGTTGATTTCCGTCCGATAATTGACCTTACTGTTCAGGAAGCAGGGCAGACCTTCAATAATGGTTCGTCGCGCAAATAACATTCAGGGGTTCTCAAGAGTTCTGTGAACTTAAGGGAACCTCTTTTTGGTGTGAGGGATTGATTAACGAACTCATGTTCGCTTATAATTGAGATATACAAAAGAAAAGGGATTCCACCTCCTGTCCTAGAATATGTCCATGAGGTGATCGAATTCATGGACACGCGATATGATACGGTTATCATTGTCGTGATCGGTGTAATATTAGCGGTATGGGCTTTTTACAGTCTACGTACCTGGTTAAAGGAGCCGGGACCGCTTGTATTAAAGACTATACCGATTAACGAGGAGCTGGACGAAGGGCCTGCTGTGGACTTGCTGGAAGACGCGGGTTATGAGCTGGTGGGCGGAAAAATGAAAATACCGCTTGCTTTTAAAGTGAATGGACATACCGTGTATAGCCGTTTGTTTATAGACTATGTGGCTGTGCGAAATGGTTCAACATATATGGTCAAAACGTCACGCCGCAAGAGACCGATGGAGTGGAATGGTCCTGATTTGCGGGACAGGCTTATGCCTTATCTGCTGCTTTATCCGGGCTGTGCGGGCATATTGTACGTTGATACGGACGAACGGAGTATCCGCCTTATTACATTGGCGGAAGACATTGAAGAAGAGGAATATGAGGATTAATCCATAGGAGGATTTTATGAAGGGTCAACGACATATTAAAATCAGGGAAATTATTTCACAACGGGAAATTGAAACACAGGACGATCTGGTCGGAGCTTTACGCAAGGCTGGTTTTCAGGTTACTCAAGCCACTGTATCTAGGGACATCAAGGAACTGCTGCTTATTAAAGTTCCAATGGATGATGGAAGGTACAAATATTCGATGCCTTCAGATCAGCGATATAACCCGGCGCAGAAACTGAAACGTACATTGGTTGACAATTTTTTGCATATTGACTACACGACCAATCTGATCGTGATGAAGTGTCTTCCGGGAACGGCGAACTCGATTGCTGCCTTATTGGACAACATTGAATGGCCTGAAATTATGGGTACCATTAGCGGGGATGACACCATTTTGATTATTTGCCGATCAGAAGAGAACAGCGAGGCCATTGTGAATCGTCTTATGGGCTATATTTCCTGAACATGATTTGTAAGGCCTATTTGGACGTTTGAATTTGTACATCATAGAGGTGAAAGAACGATGCTGGTCACTTTATCTATACGAAATTTGGCAGTTGTAGAGGCTGTCGATGTTCATTTTTATAAAGGGTTCCACGTATTGACCGGGGAAACAGGCGCAGGTAAATCCATCATTATTGATGCCCTCGGTCTGATTGCTGGAGGCAGAGGTTCCGCCGATCTGGTCCGTTATGGGTGTGATAAAGCAGAGATGGAGGCGCTTTTTGAACTGCCGGTTAAGCATCCGGTCTGGGCAACGTTAGAAGAGCAAGGAATCAAGGCGAATGCGGAAGAACATCTATTGATTCGGCGGGAATTGACCGTTCAAGGCAAAAGTTCATCGCGGATTAACGGTCAAATGGTCAATTTAACGATGCTGCGTGAGGTGGGTGAGCAGCTCGTCAATATTCACGGTCAGCATGAGCATCAAAGTTTGTTACGTGCAGACCGCCATCTGACGCTGCTGGATACGTTCGGTGATTCGGTCATCGGTCCGGTCAAAACGCTTTACAGAGAGCGCTACAATGCTTTTGTTAAAGCGGAAAAAGAAGTACGGGAGCTGCAAAGTTCCAGTCAAAAGGCCTATCAGTTATTGGACATGTATCGGTTTCAGTTGGAGGAAATTTCCACTGCCGAGCTTAAATTGGGAGAGGATGAATTATTGGCAGAAGAACGGGTCAAGCTATCCCATAGTGAGAAAATGATGGATGGGATATCAGGAGCCTACGATCTGCTAAGCGGCAGAGGTGGACTGGATATGATCAATAACGTGTTGTCCAGACTGAATGATGTCCAAAGCTACGACAGCAAAAGCCTTCAGCCTATTGCGGAGCAGATTCAATCTGCTTTTTACCAGCTGGAGGATGCGGCGTTCCAATTACGTTCATACCGTGAGGATATTGAATTTAATCCGGGCAAGCTGCACGAAGTGGAGCAACGTCTGAATCAAATTACCGGGTTACAGCGAAAATATGGTGATAGTATAGAGCAGATTTTGGAATACTATAGCCGTATTGAGCAGGAAACCGATATGCTGGAGAATAAGGATGAACGGCTGGAGCAATTGATTGCAAAGCGGGATGAGTTGCTTTCGGATTTGCTTCAGATTGCAGAAGAGCTTACAGAAGCGCGTGAAATTTGTGCTGAAGAGCTGGCCGAGCAGGTAGAGCAGGAGCTAAAGGATCTGCAAATGGAAAGAACGTCACTCAAGGTACGTATTGAACCGATTGAAGATCCGCGCGGATATGAATATAAAGGTCGGCGGGTACGACCAACCAAGCAGGGCATTGATAATGCGGAATTTCTGATTTCCCCGAATCCGGGGGAGCCGCTTCGTCCGATGGGTAAAATTGCTTCTGGTGGTGAACTGTCCCGTATCATGTTGGCGATGAAAAGTATTTTTGCACGTCATGATCAAATTCCCGTACTCATTTTTGACGAGGTGGATACCGGGGTAAGTGGTCGCGCGGCTCAATCCATTGCCGAAAAACTATATCGTTTGTCCTCTGTCTGCCAGGTATTCTCGATTACTCATTTGCCGCAGGTGGCATGTATGGCGGATCACCAGTATCTTATCGAGAAAAATGTTCATGACGAACGTACAATGACGCAAATTGAGGCGTTAAATGAGGACGGACGTGTAAAGGAATTGGCACGTATGCTGGGCGGCGTGGAAATTACCGAAAAAACTTTGCATCACGCACAGGAAATGTTGAATTTGGCGGAAGGAAAGAAAGCCTGAAATGAGCGGCTGGCGTAATGATTAACAGTTATAAAAGCCTGGGGGCAAGGTTACCTTATAGGTACGCAATTGGCGACCACCTTTACTCGTCAAGCGAAAGAAGCAAAGGGAGCGTGACAGCCATTGAATTTTTACTCCAGGATCAAATTGCTCGGTCTTTTGCTTGTTTTTCTTATTTGTTGTATCGGTAACGCCAAGCATGTGCATGCAGCGCTGCCTTCACAAGCTTCTCTGGAATTATTCGGTTCCCATGCAGTGAAGAAGCCTCAAGAAAACATGATCCCCGACTTGAAGGTGTATCCAGGGGGTCAGACGATCGGGGTCAAAGTAAAATCTTCAGGAGTGCTTGTCGTTGGTCATCATGTCATTCAGGAAAGTATGGACCGCAAGGTGTCACCTGGGGAGACTGCTGGGATTCGTCTCGGTGACCGGATCACACATATGAATGGCAAACCGCTGGATAGTCTGACCAGGGTAGCGGAGGCTGTAGAGGAAGCAGGCAGGAACAAAAAGCCGCTCGACATCACGCTTTGCCGAGGGGAGCAGACGATTTCCACCAAGCTAACACCAGCTTATGATCGTGATGACAAAGCATGGCGGCTTGGACTGTATATTAGGGACTCGGCTGCGGGTGTCGGCACCTTGACCTTTTACGCACCGGATCAGGGGGTATACGGGGCCTTGGGGCACGTGATTACCGACATGAATACCCAGACCCCCATTGTTGTGGGGAGCGGGGAAATAGTGCAATCCAATGTGACGTCAATTGCGAAAAGTCAAAGTGGTGAACCTGGGGAAAAACGCGCACATTTTCTCAAGGATCATCGGGTATTAGGTAATATTGAACGAAACACGAACTTCGGGATTTTTGGGAAGATGTCAGATGAGCCGCAATATGGTTTGTATTCAAAGCCGATTCCTGTGGCACTTGCGAATGAAGTAAAGGAAGGACCCGCAGAAATTTTAACTGTATTGGAAGGTCAGCAGATTCAGCGGTTTCAGGCAGAGGTCGTACACATTTCTCAACAGGATAAACCGGCAACCAAAGGGCTTGTTATTCGTATCGTAGATCCAAAGCTGTTGGATAAGACCGGGGGAATTGTACAAGGGATGAGCGGAAGCCCAATTATTCAGAATGGCAAGCTCATCGGGGCTGTGACGCATGTATTTGTTAACGATCCGAAATCAGGCTATGGCTGCTTTATTGAATGGATGCTGCGCGATGCAGGAATCATGCAGAATAACGTAAGCTTGAAATCATCCTCTAATCTTAAGGCGAGCTAGTGGCCTTAAGATTTTTTTGTCGAAATGACAAGAATAAGCTCAGAATAGCAAGTTAAAGAATTAATTATAATGGAAACCATAAAAAAAATAAATAAAAATAATTTTCGACAGAAGGAATTCATAATTCGATGTCGAAATCATATACTCCGACAAGAAATATTTATTTGCTGTAAGCTGATGTCCCAACTGAATAACACTCAATAAGGAGGAAGTACATTGCAAAAAATTGAGGTATTGTTGGCCGATGACAACCGGGAATTTACGAATCTGCTTGCCGAATATATTTCCGATCAGGAGGATATGGAAGTTACAGGAATTGCCTATAATGGTGAAGAAGTGCTCCAACACATCGCAGAATCCCGCAACGTACCTGATGTACTTATTTTAGATATTATCATGCCTCATCTGGATGGTCTCGGCGTATTAGAGCGCTTGAGAGAAATGAACCTGTCTCCTCAGCCGAAAATCATTATGCTGACTGCATTCGGTCAAGAAAATATTACGCAAAGGGCCGTACAACTCGGGGCATCTTATTATATTTTGAAGCCGTTTGACATGGAAGTGCTTGCCAACCGTGTTCGTCAATTGGTGGGACCACAATTAGTCAGCAGCAGTCCGGTGACCGTTTCTTCCATGCGATCTAATGTGGTGCCAATGGGTAAAACGAAAAACCTGGATGCCAGTATTACGGCCATTATCCATGAAATCGGCGTGCCAGCTCACATTAAGGGCTATCAATATTTACGCGAAGCCATCACCATGGTGTACAATAATATCGAAATTTTGGGTGCCATCACCAAAACATTATATCCCGCAATCGCCGAAAAATTTAAAACGACGGCATCCCGCGTGGAACGCGCCATTCGTCATGCCATCGAGGTAGCATGGACACGTGGCAACATCGACAGTATCTCTCACCTGTTCGGCTACACTATCAATATCTCCAAATCCAAGCCGACCAACTCAGAGTTTATTGCGATGGTAGCTGACAAGCTTCGGATTGAGAATAAGGTGTCCTGAACGTTGGTGTAACGCGGAAAATCGGACGTGAGTAGAACGGTTGTTCACGATAATTTATCGGTCGTTCCACCGAAGATTCCGATAAACTTTCGCTCGTTATTCCGATAAACCTGTCCGCAATTGGATTAAACTTACGCGCATATTTACAGGAAATTTTGCTGAAACTAATACTAACTTAATGAAATACAAATGTTTGAACAACGCTCACTCTTTTGAGGTGGGCGTTTTTGTACTCGCAGTGTGAATAGATTAAGCTTCTACTGGAGATGGATGAAGCTCTACGCAGAGATGTACCAGCCGGATATCTCCGTGCAACATACAAAATATTCACCGGTAAATTCGATTCTTAACGATTAGTAGGAGGAATAACGCATGAAAAACCGCTACATATAGCTGGCCATATTCGCTTATGCCGATGAAGGCATCTCGGTCAGCTTCCCGGCTTGCCTGGCGCATTCACCTGAGGGGATACCGATGAAGAAGCGCTGTATATGGCGAAGGATTGCCTCGCATTGCACCTCTACGGAATGGAAGCGGATGGTGACGATATTCCGGAAGTATCACGACTGGTAAGCATCAAAACAGAGGCGAATCAATCCGTTGTGTTGATTGACGTATGGATGCCGTAGGAACGGAGAGGTAGATCGGACTCACTCGCGCGATAATGCGTAGGTGGGTCCGGTTTTCTTTTAAAACATAGGAAAAATATACTAGATTATGGGCTGGTTACATAGTAAAATATGTCTATATTAATCGAGAGGATGTATTTAATGGAGGAATTAAGTAGTTATGAAGTTGTAGAGACAAAGCAGACCGCGCCACTAAATAAGCTTGCATTAATAGCGACGATACTGGCAGGCGTAGCGGTTGTTGCAGCGATCATGCTGTTTGTTGTAAATAACAGTCTAAAGGCGCAGATAGCTTCGTTGAAAACGGAAAATACAGCACTAGCGAAATCGGTGGATGACGTTAAAGCAGCGCAGGAAGCAAACGCGCAGGAAATTGCAACGTATAAGTCTGTCGCTTACATGACAGAAGCGGCCCACGTTATCGAGGGTTCCGTAGTAACCGACGATTTCGTGGTAGATCGGATATACTTCAACCAAACAGGCCGCGACGAACTTGATAGTGTAACTATGGACGTTACTAATCAACCATCGATGGCGTTGGCGTATAAAGGAAAAGGTGCGTACACTGTTGGAGATCGAGAGTTAAGAGCAAAGGCTGACAGTCTTATTGCGGCGGCCAAAAAGTATTACGGTGACGCGCCAGGTTTGCCGAAATGGATGGATTCTACAGTCATTAACCTATCCGTTCAAAACTACGATATTGGCAACTTCGCTGACGGTGAGTTTAAGCTGGTAGGGGAGCAGTAATAACGATCAGGACGTATCTATGGGATAAGACTAGAAAAAGTGGAAAAAAAGAACCCATAACCGTAGTGACATGTCTACACACTTGGTCCACTTAACTAAGGCGGCAAATGGGTTGAACAAGGTTGAGGTTTTACTGAAGATACTAGGTGATAAGAAAATTAAGGGGAGCGTGCTTTCTAGATACACCTTTATATGGAGTCAGCCAATTTTCCTTTTGGAAACAGTTCTGAAAAATATCTTTAAGTTGATATAAACAATGTGTCGATTCATGTCGATATAATATTTACTATAAAGAGTTTGAGGAGCGAATGTATGAAATTTAACATCCGAGCAAAATTGTTATTGGGTTTTCTTGCAGTAATTGCTTTATTGATCATAATTAGTTTGGTATCCATCTCAAAAATGAAAAACTTGGGTGACACTTCGATGGAAATTGATAGCCACTGGATGCCCAGTGTGACTATCCTGGGAACGATAAACGGTGATATATCTGATGTAGAACGGCTTTCCCTGAATATTATTGTAGAACGCGATCCGGCAGAGGTGGAGAAGGTTCAGGAGGAATACGATAAGGTTTTGAAAAAAATCGAGAGCAGCCGGAAAACATATGAAAAATTAATTGCTACTCCTAAAGAACGTGAAATGTATGATGATTTCTCCAAAAAATATGCAGATTATCTGAATATGTTGCCAGAGGTTATTGAAGCAGGGAAAGCTAACGATTATGTTCAATCCAGCATTCTTCATAAAGATTCCTATGCACTATGGGATAGCGCGAACAATATGATCTTTCAGCTCATCAAGCTGAACTCAGATGGCTCAAAACAGATTACACAAGAAGGCGTTGACAATTTTATCTCAGGCAGACAAATAGTCATCGTTTTGAGTATTGCGGCCATTGTATTGGCATTCATCATGGCACTCATCATCGCCCAAATTATTTCTAAACCCATTTTGCGGATCAGCCGCGCTGCTGAAAGCATTGCATCGGGTGATCTTACAGGTGAAGCTATCGTCGTGAAGGGTAAGGATGAGATTAGCACGTTGGCACATTCCTTTAATACGATGGTTGAAAACCTTCGCCAATTAATCCAATCGGTTAGTAAGACGACTGAAATGGTAACCACATCCTCAGAGGAATTGACGGCCAGCGCAGAGCAAAATAGCCAAGCTTCTGCACAAATAACCGAAACGGTACAAGAAGTAGCTACAGGAACGGGCGAACAGGTGGATATGGTGACCAAGTCGTCCCAAGCTATTGAGGAAATGTCTATCGGAGTTGAACAAATTGCCATCCGTGCGCAAAATGTATTTGCATCTGCTCAGGATGCGGCACACAAATCAGCCGAAGGTAACCAATTGATTCAACAGGCTGTTACGCAGATGAACGCTGTAAATCACTCTATGGAGGGATTGGCTGGTCTGATGGCTGGTTTGGGAGAGCGTTCAGATGAAATTGGCAAGATCATTGATGTAATCACCAATATTTCAAGTCAGACCAACCTTCTTGCTCTGAACGCTGCGATTGAAGCGGCCCGCGCAGGAGAACACGGTCGCGGATTTGCTGTAGTTGCGGGTGAAGTGCGCAAGTTGGCAGAACAATCGGCTCATTCTGCTCAACAAATTACGGAACTTGTTGGTTTGATTCAAAAAGATACTGCCCATGCGATCGAGGCTGTAGCGTCCAATGGAAAAGATGTCATGACAGGTCGGGAAGTCGTGCAGAATGCAGGGGCTTCTTTTGAACTGATTCAGGAAACCGTTAATAAAGTAGCGAGTGAGATTGAAGAGGTATCCGCTGGATCAGAGCAAATGTCTGCAAGTACGGATGAAGTTGTTGGCTTTGTCAAACAGATTTCAGCCATTGCCGAGGAAGCCGCAGCAGGAACACAACATGTGTCTGCTGCAACACAAGAGCAACTGGCATCCATGGAGGAAATTGCTTCAGCTGCAAGAAACTTATCTACCATGGCAGAGGACCTGCAAGGACAAATCGGCAAATTCAAAGTGTAACTCAGATCAACATAGATCAAGCTGGGATTCAACTGAGACAGTGTGTGTAATAACACGCTGTTTCTTTTTATTTTGAGGCAATCCAATACGGAACCTTAAAAGTTTACATAACCTTGGAATCCAAAGAAATATTCTGTTTTAAGCGAAGTGCAGTATTTTAGCTTGCTCCATGATTGTTTATCTTGATGCTATCGTGGGAGATAACTGTAGTTGGCGAGATTGGTAGGATGGTACTAATTAACCCAAAAGCCAGAACGAGATGAACAATTAGAGAATTTTTCATCATTACCTTCCTCCTTAATAATACTTTCGTACTCGTTTTTTTGTTCTGCGGTAGCAAATTTTTTGTTTAATTCAAACATAGTAACACATTGCTTGAAGTCACTGTCATTATTCATGATAATGGCTAATCTTAGGGAATGCAAAGTGCAATTAAGTCCTTGATGCATTCTTTCATTTTTAAAATTATAGATGGCAAGCTCATGTAGGAATGAAAAATAATAAGTTCTGTGTGTCTTGTCACTAAGTTTATTGAATTTAGAAATTTGTTCTCTAAATTCCTCCAATAATTCGTCCACAAAAAAATCATAATTATTCGCTGATTCTAAAATCGTAAGTAGCCCCGCTAGTATTTCATCAGGATGTTCTTTTAAATATTGTATGTAACGGGGAATTACAGATCTTTTGTTCGTAAGTATATCAAGTGTATACATATTACCTTCTGCCCAAAGCTTAAACTGTTCAACTTGTTTCTGATTTTTTTTATCCATACCTTTCATCCAACTAAGATCGTTATACTTATAGATGTAAGCTTTAGCTTCTTTGTACTTTTTTTGCTTTTGTAAGGCAAGAGATTTCATCAGATAACTATATCCGTAATAAAAAACAAAAGGATGATCCGTTACAAGTGGTTCAGCCTTCTTCTTGATTTCTAGTCTACGTATTTTATCATTGTATGCAGCTTTTACAACGATTTGGAATTCATCAGCGTATACCTCGACTTCATCCCATTTATGCTGATTAAACGATGTACCTGTCAGTTTATAATAACCATCTAATTGATAGTTTACAGGTAAACGGTTACGAAAAGGCGCAAACCGTATCGCTGCTTCACGGTTCTTTTCCAAATTCTGACCAAGTGCAGCACGAAAAAGCCTATAGTGACTAATGGCTAAACGCTCTGAATGCTGATATTTCTCATTTTCCACTATGCATTCATAGAAAGGAACAGCTTCCTTCGGTTTATCTGCATTATGTAATTCCTCCGCGATTTCAAATACCAGCTCAAGCTGGTTTAAATCTTCCAGCATACGGGATAGAACGACGATTATGCAGTCCGTAAGGCCAATCTCTACGCAACGCAATAAAAAGGGTTTAATTCGACTACGATGTGGGCTTCCCGTAACAAAGCATTCTTCCACATACAACTCATATAGCCAGCCTTCTGGTTGTCCTAATGCGCTTGCAATGACATCTATATATCTTACCGATATGGGTTTAATTTTATCCACATTCAGTAACGTGCTGAGATAACTTACCGTTACTCCAGACAGATCAGCAAAGCTTCTCAGGGTGTATCCTTTTTGCTGCAAGCAGGTGCGTATTTCCGAACGAATCGCGATAGCTCCTTCCATGGATAGAGACTCCCTTCTTCCAACTTCAGAATGCAACTGAAACAATATCCTCCTGATTTTCATATGTGCAAAGTGATTATATATGCCGAATTGAACATCTGTAAATTATGTCCAAAAATTGAAGGGTGTTAACCAGTATCCTATCATTCCAAATTTTAGTATAAGCATGATAGTGTAAAGCTATGTTAAGCATTATAAGTATAAGTACAACAATACATAAACAGAAAAGGTGAGTCTTTTGAATAACAATAAACATCCTGTAACTGATTTTGGATGGGCGATTAAGCAGAAGTTGGTTGAAAGGCATATGGATCAACAAGCCTTTTGCGAGACTTACCAAATTCCCACGTCCCGTATATCGAATCTAATCCATGGAACCCGCAAAGCTAAGCGATATAGGCGATTAGTTTCTGAATTGCTCGGTATTGATGATACATTTACGAAATAGGCGTTCAAGTATGATTCATGTTATATATGAAGGAGGAATGCTGAATGACAGGGAAATTACACAAGCTTAAAGTACGTTCCCATTCTCATCATTGCATATTCTGTAATAGTAGAGAGTCAATCGTTCTGTATAGAGGAATTGTGATTTGTGCCGAATGCTATCTGAAAGTCACTAAAAAACCTCCTGTAGTGCAAACTCCAAAGAAAATTGGGAAGGATTAAAAGGTAGACCAATAACCGAATATATGCTAATATATTGATAATTATGGTAAATGATACTTTTTGAATAGGTCATCCTCTCGGGGGTGACTGTTTTTGTTTGTATTTTTCAAATTTTTGACAAGTATTGGGAGACAGTATGATGAATTGGAATGTTGGCTGCTGTATTAGCACTAGGTATGATCAATGTAAGTGATGATATAAAGTCATACTCAAAGGAGAACGATTTTCGTAGAGGGGGATATTATCGTTTTTCAGAAGGATGATGTACAATTTGTATAAAGGCGACTTACCTAGCTTGCTTAATTTCCCGTTAAGAGGTGAGTCGGATGTTGTACCGGAGGGTATGATTTTTGTGTTGGGAGACAATCGGATGAACAGCACAGACAGTCGTTTTCTGGGATTTATTTCAACAAATAAGGTGATAGGCAAGGTTATTGCACTGTACGGGATTCCGTTAGACGAAACAGAATAAAGCCTGTACTTGTACGAGGAAGTGGAAGCAAACCTAACGATTATAAAACAAAGGCGGGGATGAAGGCATGTGGAATAGTCTAACTTGGGTGATCGTCGGCGTGTTGTTGGTGGCGTTGGGTTGGATTGTTATGGCATGGCGTGGTCGCAGCAGCAAAAAACAAGTGAATGGACAGCGGAACAGCAATGTCGTTGAATTTCGTCCTCGTAAGCCTGCCCGACAATTCCGGACCGGAAGCGTGTCCAAATCTAAGGTATCTTCGGATTCCCGCGCGAATACAAATGCAGCTAGTATTCAAGTCCAATCTGGATATGGACTGTCTGACTCTATCCAGGGCACGGGCAAGCAAAAATGCTCCTTTTGTAAAAAAGAAGACAAATTAACCTTTTACGCAGATGACAATGGTTCGCTGTACGGGGTATGCAAGGATTGCAAGCACAAGGCGGAACGACAGGACATGCTGCCACTGTAGCCGATGCAGATGATACGGAAACGGCAGAGTATTTTGAACAGCATAATAATCCCCAACCGTGACTTCAACGGCGGGGATTTTTTGTTATATCAACATATTTATCAAAGCTGTCTGTCGAGCAGTTCCTCCAGCGCCTCTGCGATCCACTTCGACAAGCACATGCACGCCTTCAGGCTCCAACTGCATAATTAGCTCCAGTTTCTCGATATAATGAAAGCCGTCGGATACCTTGACCCGAGCGATGCAGCAGGTGGAAGTGGTTTTCTTGTCATCGTGCTCTTCGATATATTCTGTTTTGAGTTCGATGTCAATTTTGCCGATTCCTGCGCTTGCCAAGATCTTGTTGAAAAAACTCTGCTGGTTGTCGTGCCTTTATCGCAGCCTGATGGCAAATTTTCCGTGCTAATCGCAGTTCACTTTATGGGGTGGTATAAAGCAATTACGGCAACGTGGCTCATACGCCTCTGAGTCGCCGATCATTACAATAGGCCCTACAGTGGAAGGCTTTCCGTTCACCATACGCTGGGTATATACAGCTTCCGAGCTTCCACATACGGCACAAAAGGAAGCTAGCTTTTCGATGTCATCTGCCATGGCGAGTAAACCGCCGACATATCCGAATTCCTTACCCCGGTAGTCCAAATTGAGTCCATCTGCAATGACATGCTTGCCACAGTAGGCTAACTCCTCCACCAACGTCATGATATGACGACTGAAAAACTGTACTTCATCAAAGGCGACCACATCGGCATCCTTCGTTTCTTCCAAAATCCGCTGTACGAGCTCATCTGTGAGTTTTTTTGGAATGGAGATGGCAGGCAGCCGATATCCGATGCGGCTTACAATTTCGTCCTTGGCGTAGCGATTATCCTCAGCTGGTTTGTAAGCGACCACCTTGCGGTGTCCGTATTGAATTAATTTTTGACAGCGGCGAATGAGTTCGCCGGATTTTTCGCTAAACATGGGGCCTGTAATGATCGTAATTTGTCCTGTATGCAACGCGAATTCCCCTCTCTGTAACATGCGCATAACGCTGTGAATCTATTATTCCCGAAAGAAAAGGCCATTATAGATTACCATAATGTGCAGCAAACAGACTAGGGAAAATATATTGTATTTCGACATGTTATTGTATATCTGTTCTTGGAACGTAAAAGTGGATGTCATTGCTCTGTTGCCGTGAGCATGATAAGGTGAAGTGTAGTGGAATAAAGGGAAGAGGGGACAGGCATGGACCAAAAAGATACGGATTATAGTGCCAAAAAAGAAGCATTGCTGGAGCAAGGCTTGGTAAGCCCACAGGCTCAGGAGTTGATCACGGAGCTGGAGACAGAGCTTGATCTTCTGCGCAAGCAAAATGAATCGTTTCGCAAAGCACTACGGGCCAAATCAGCCCAAACGCCGAGGATGTCTACCAAGTTACGGGACGCCTTGTATGAATAATATATGTCAGATGCCGCGAGCGGGTTGCTAGACGGCCCGTGGTCTATGCATAAACACTATATTTTGTACAGTGAAATAAAGAGAGTACAATAAGCTATATATAATCAATGTTAATGGAGGAGAAGTATGACTATACATTGTGATGTTGCCATTTTGGGCGGAGGAACCGGGGGATATGTGGCAGCCATTCGTGCAGCCCAGCTCGGCAAGGAAGTCGTTATTATTGAAAAGGACAAGCTAGGTGGAACCTGTCTGCATCGTGGATGTATCCCGAGCAAGGCTTTGCTGCGTAGTGCAGAGGTATATGCGACGATTAAGGAAAGTACGCAATATGGCATTGAGACCTCGGGAGCGCAGCTTGTTTTCCCTAAGGTGCAGGAGCGCAAGGAAGCCGTTGTGGAGCAGCTACATCAGGGCGTGCAATTTTTGATGCGTAAAAATAAAATTACGATGCTGAGCGGCAAAGGGCGCGTGATTGGGCCGTCTATTTTCTCACCAAAAAGCGGTGCAGTTGCCGTGGAGCTGGAAGATGGCGAGATGGAGACGGTTGTTTCTGCCCATCTTATTATTGCAACGGGATCACGCCCGCGTGCACTGCCCGGATTGGAGCCGGATGGCGAATTTATTTTGAGCAGTGACGAAGCGTTGATGATGGAAGAACTGCCCGCTTCCCTGATTATCGTAGGTGGTGGCGTTATTGGCGTGGAATGGGCTTCCATGCTGAACGATTTTGGCGTGGAGGTTACGGTGGTCGAGGCGGCGAATCGGCTTATTCCAACCGAGGACGAGGATGTTTCGCGTGAAATGCAGCGCCTGTTAACCAAGCGTGGAGTCAAGGTTCTGACGGGCTCGCAAGTGCTGGCTGAAACGTACGGTAAGGATGAGGAAGGCGTACAGATTGACGTACAAAAAGGGGAAGAAATCGAAACCCTCAGCGCCTCCAAGCTGCTTATTTCGGTGGGGCGTCAGGCGAATGTGGAAAATATCGGGCTGGAAAATACGGATATCCGAGTAGAGCGTGGCTTTATATCGGTTAACGAGCATTTGCAGACGAATGAGCCGCATATTTATGCGATCGGGGATTGCATCGGAGGCTTACAACTGGCGCATGCGGCGAGCCATGAAGGGCTGCTGGCGGTCCATCATCTGTCCGGCGAAGTGGTTCACAGTGTACCGAATCATCTGATTCCGCGTTGTATTTATACACGTCCTGAGGCAGCCAGTGTCGGCTTGACAGAGCAAGAAGCCCGTGAGCGTGGACATCAGGTGAAGACAGGGAAGTTCCCTTTTCAAGCTATCGGAAAATCGCTGGTGTACGGTAGCCGGGATGGATTTGTCAAAGTGGTTGCCGACGAGAAAACGAATGATATTCTCGGTGTACATATGATCGGTACACATGTAACGGATCTCATCAGCGAGGCGGCTCTTGCGCAGCTGTTGGATGCTACGCCGTGGGAAGTCGGACAGCTGGCTCATCCGCATCCAACATTGTCGGAGATTTTGGGAGAAGCGATGCTGGCGGTTGATGGACAGGCAATAGGGATATAATTTTATCTTAATAAATCGGTGCTTTTCTTTTTGGGGAGAAAAGGATTATAATGGGGTTAGCCAGAGTTTAGTACCAGGTTTTAAGACAAGATGGTACTAGGTGCTGGTAGTAGGATGTTTGACACTTAAGGAGGTGCCTCAATGAGTTCAAAAGGCGCTGTAGACGCTGGCTTCAGACATGAACAGCTGGGACTGACTCACGGACAAGTTATTGACATGTACAGATATATGCTGCTCGCAAGAAGATTTGACGAGCGGAACATGCTCCTGCAACGGGCAGGGAAAATTAATTTTCACGTTTCCGGCATTGGGCAGGAGGCGGCACAAGTAGGTGCGGCTTTTGCACTGGACCGGGAGAAGGACTATTTTCTTCCCTATTATCGGGATTACGGATTCGTACTTGCGGTCGGTATGACGCCACGCGAACTGATGCTGTCGCAATTTGCCAAGGCGGATGATCCCAACAGCGGTGGCCGACAGATGCCCGGTCATTTCGGCAGTAAACGGCTGCGTATTGTGACAGGCTCCAGTCCGGTGACGACGCAGGTTCCACACGCAGTGGGTGTAGCGCTGGCTGCCAAGATGCAGAAGAAGGATTTTGTATCGTTCGTTACATTTGGTGAAGGCTCCAGCAACCAGGGGGATTTTCACGAAGGCTGTAACTTTGCAGGTGTGCAGAAGCTCCCAGTCATCATTATGTGTGAAAACAATCAATATGCGATATCAGTTCCGATTCATAAGCAAATGGCAGGTAAGGTGAGCGACCGTGCTTTGGGATACGGATTCCCTGGGATTCGGGTCGATGGTAACGATGCGCTGGCAGTGTATGCAGTCGTCAAGGAAGCGCGTGAACGTGCTATTCGTGGCGAGGGGCCAACGCTTATTGAAGCGATGATGTACCGCCTGTCTCCTCACTCCACCTCGGATAATGATCTGGCTTACCGGACCAAAGAGGAAGTGGATGAGAACTGGGCCAAGGACGGCGTAGCCCGTATGAAAAATTATTTGCTGGATTGCGGCATTTGGGATGAGGCCAAGGATGCGGATTTGTCGGCTGAGCTGCTGCTCGAGGTCAAGGAAGCGATTGAATATGCGGATAAAGCGCCTTTTCCGAAGCCCGAAGATACGCTACTGCATGTTTATGCTGACAGCGATGGGGAGGGCCAGTAATTATGGCGGTTATGGAATATATTGATGCGATTCGTCTTGCCATGAAGGAAGAAATGGAGAAGGATGAAACGGTTTTTGTGTTAGGTGAGGATGTTGGTGTTAAGGGTGGTGTCTTTACGACCACCAAGGGTCTTATGGATCAATTTGGTGAGCAGCGTGTCATGGATACGCCATTGGCAGAGTCGGCTATTGCCGGAGTTGCGATTGGTGCGGCCATGTACGGAATGAAGCCAATTGCCGAAATGCAATACTCGGACTTCATGCTTCCGGCAACCAATCAGATTATTAGTGAAGCAGCTAAAATTCGCTATCGCTCTAACAACGATTGGAGCTGCCCTATTGTAATCCGTGCGCCTATCGGTGGGGGGATCTTTGGCGGATTGTATCACTCACAGTGTCCGGAATCTATCTTTTTTGGTACACCAGGTCTGAAAATTGTAGCGCCTTTTACACCTTATGACGCCAAAGGATTACTGAAGGCAGCCATTCGTGACCCTGATCCGGTGCTGTTTTTTGAAAACAAAAAATCCTACAAGCTCATCAAGGGTGAAGTACCTGATGATGATTACATTGTTCCGATTGGTAAAGCCAATTTACTGCGTGAAGGTGACGATATCACGGTCATCGGGTACAGCCAACCGCTACATTTTGTTATGCAGGCTGCTGAGGAGCTGGAGAAGGAAGAGGGTATTACCGCACATGTTGTGGATTTGCGCACACTCCAGCCCTTAGACCGTCAGGCCATTATTGAAGCTGCAAAGCATACAGGCAAGGTACTCATCGTGCATGAAGACAACAAAACGGGCGGCATCGGTGCCGAGGTATCCGCTATTATTAATGAGGAATGTCTGTTCGAGCTGGATGCGCCGATTGAGCGCCTGTGCGCTCCAGACGTGCCTGCCATGCCGATCAGCCCGCCGATGGAGAAGTTTTATATGTTGAACAAGGATAAGGTTAAGGAAGCGATGCGCCGTCTTGCAATGTATTAATATAGAGCGGATTGGACGAAAGCATTCCAAAAGTGTAGCGGGGGTTGCGGTAAAATGTGCCCTCCTATGATGTTAAGGAGTTGAAAAAATGTCAGACCAAAAACAATGGACCGACGTGACCATGCCCCAATTGGCAGAATCGCTTGTATCGGCGACAATTGCAAAATGGCTGAAACAACCTGGCGAAACGGTGGAGCAATTCGAACCGATTTGCGAGGTCATTACAGATAAAGTGAACGCTGAAATTCCATCCACATTGGACGGAATTATGGGTGATCTGTTAGCTGAGGAAGGTCAGACGGTAGCCGTTGGAGAATTGATATGCCGTATTCAGACGAAGTCGGTTGCACCTATGGCATCAACTGGAGCGACTCCCGTTGCGCCAGCACCTCAAGGCAACGCACAAGCACAAGTACAAGTACAATCCCAACAGGGTGCTGCCTCAGATCAATCCATGCGAGGTCGGTTTTCTCCGGCGGTGCAAACACTGGCTGCTCAGCACAGCATAGACCTGAATCGGGTGACAGGCACAGGCATGGGTGGACGAATTACTCGCAAAGATGTGCTGAGTTATGTACAACAGGGTGGTTCCGCTCAGGCAGGGGGAGTATCCGAACAGCCAACTGCAACGACACCAGCGCAAGGCTCTCCTTTTGCCGGAAGGCAGCAGTCTGCTGTTCAGCAAAGTACACCGATTCAAAATATGGACCCTGCAATTCCGGTGCGCAACAGCGGCATTCATTTGACGGAAGCTCCGAAAGCTCCTGTGATCGAAGTTGAGGGTGGCAACAATAACAGATCGGAGTATTTTATCGACGTTACACCGATTCGCAGTGCGATTGCCCGCAATATGCGGCAAAGTGTCTCTGAAATTCCACATGCCTGGACGATGATTGAGGTGGATGTAACCAATCTGGTGATGCTCCGCAACAAGATCAAAAATGAGTTCAAGCAAAAAGAAGGCATTAACATTACGTACCTGGCTTTCCTCATGAAAGCGGTCGTGAATGCCATCAAGGAATATCCGATCATGAATTCGGTATGGGCTGTAGACAAAATTATCGTCAAAAGAGATATCAACATTTCGCTGGCTGTGGGTACAGAGGACGCAGTTCTTACACCTGTTATTAAAAAAGCGGATCAGAAAAACATTGCTGGACTGGCGCGTGAAATTGAAGATTTAGCACGTAAAACACGTGAAGGTACGCTCAAGCTGGACGATATGCAGGGCGGGACGTTCACTGTGAACAACACGGGCTCCTTTGGTTCAATACTGTCATATCCGGTGATTAACTATCCGCAGGCTGCGATTCTGACCTTTGAATCCATCGTTAAAAGACCAGTGGTGATTGATGATATGATCGCGGTTCGCTCAATGGCTAACCTGTGTCTGTCGCTGGATCATCGCATTTTGGATGGTGTGATTTGCGGACGATTCCTGCAACGGATCAAAGAAAACCTGGAAGGCTACACCTTGGATACGAAGCTGTACTAATCATCCGAACAGTTGGGTAAATGGACGGAGAGGAAGTGACAGGCCGTGAACAGACGACCGCTGGATGTAACCTATACGAATAGGATGGAGTACGCCCATGCATGGGATATCCAGAAGGATATTGTAGGGAAGCTGGATGCGGGGGAGGCGAGAGAAACACTTATGCTTCTCCAGCACCCGCCAACCTACACGATTGGCTCTCAGCGGCATCCTGAGCATTTGCTTCTCACTCCGCAGCAGTTGAAGGCTCAGGGAATCAGCGTTTTTCAGATTGACCGTGGGGGAGACATTACATATCATGGTCCGGGGCAACTGGTCGGATATCCCCTGCTTATGCTGGGCAACCAGAAGGCACTTGACCTGCACGGATACCTCAGGAGTCTGGAAGAGGTGATCATTCGGTTGTTGACTTCCCATGGTATTGAAGGAAGTCGCAAGCCTGAATACACAGGGGTATGGGTCGGGAATCTTAAAATCGCGGCCATAGGAGTCAAATTCAACAAATGTAAGCACCGTCGGGGCTTTGTGACCAGTCATGGTTTTGCCTTCAATATCAAATCAGGGATACAGCATGAGGGCTTTCAGGGTATCGTTCCATGCGGAATTCAGGAATATGGAGTAACTTCATTGGAGGACTGCACACAGCAGACTTTTTCAGTGGAGCAGATTGCGAAGGAGATTGTACCTTACTTTGAGGAGCAATTTTCATTTGCGGCGGAATGGCAAAGTCATTCCCTCCTATAAAGCAAAGGCGGGTTATTCTGTGATGTACACGGAAGCCCGCCTGTTTTCTTGTGCCACAGCTTGTCCGCCTACAGTCTCCATGGAGCACTGGGATGGGAGGATATCTGGAGCGGCGCAATCCATTATAGTGGCATAATCAACGGCTCAATCACCATGAACAGCGTAGAGCCAATCATCGCGGCGAGCATAATGTAGACGAAAAAACGAACCCATTTTTTGTTCTGCATGTGTAACTCCTTTAGGATAGGTTTAAGTCAGATATAAGACTATCTATCCGTATTGTAGCGTAAACGGGAAAGAGAGGGAAGTTCAATGACAGCAAAAGTAGTGAAAGACCGAATCGTACAAGAATTTATGGAACTCGTACAGGTGGATAGCGAAACCAAGCACGAGCAGGAAATATCGCGTGTTCTGAAAGAAAAATTCAATGAACTTGGGCTGGAGGTAATAGAAGATGATTCGCGCGAAAAAACCGGACATGGTTCGGGTAATCTGATCGTAACCTGGAAAGCGGAAGGCGCGGAGCAAGCACCTAAATTGTTTTTTACCTGCCACATGGATACCGTTACACCAGGCAAAGGCATAAAGCCGCAGCTGGGTGAGGATGGCTGGATTCGCAGTGACGGTTCAACCATTTTGGGGGCAGACGATAAGGCAGGGATCGCCGCTTTGTTCGAGGCGATTCGTGTCGTGCGTGAGCAGAAAATTCCCCATGGACAAATTCAGTTTGTGATTACGGCAGGTGAGGAGTCCGGTCTGTTCGGCGCACGGGCAATGAAACCGGAATTGCTGGATGCGGACTTTGGGTATGCATTGGATTCCAATGGTGAAGTAGGCTCCATTTGTGTGGCTGCGCCAACGCAGGCTCGTATTGAAATGAAAATTACTGGAAAATCTGCTCATGCGGGTGTAAATCCCGAAGATGGCATCAGTGCCATTCAAGTAGCCTCCAAGGCCATTTCCAACATGAAGCTGGGACGGATTGATAAGGAAACGACTGCTAACATCGGCAGCTTCGAGGGCGGCGGAGCAACGAATGTTGTATGCGATTTTGTGCTGATCCGGGCAGAGGCACGCAGTATTGTGCAGGAGAAGGTTCATCATCAAATCCAGCATATGCGTGAAGCATTGGAAACTACCGCGTGTGAATTTGGTGCACAAGGAGAATTCCGTAGCGAAGTTATTTATCCGGCATTCAGCTTCACAGAGCATGATGAAATTGTGCAGGTTGCGCAGCGTGCTATACAAGGGCTGGGACTGGCAACGCCGACCTTCCATTCCGGTGGTGGCTCGGATGCCAATGTATTCAACGGACTGGGAATTCCCACGGTGAATCTGGCTGTTGGCTACCAGAACATTCATACGACACAGGAAAAAATCAAGGCAGATGATCTGGTGAAGGTTGCCGAAGTGGTCGTAGCTCTTATCCAAGAGGCGACGAAGTAAGACTGGCGCGATACACATAAGGTTCAGGCTAAAGACAGGGGTAGCGTTCCCTTGTCTTTAGACCTGAACCTTTTTTGGAACCATGAGCGAGGCGATCGTGGTAGCGGAGTCGTGTTCTTTTTGCCATTGCCGCAGTAGGGCTTGAATCTGCCAGGCTTTGCCGACAATATGGAGAGTGGTTTCGGTACGGTAGCTTTTCATTGGCGAATCTCCTTTGAACAGGGAAATTTGTTATAATACCACCATATGTCCGAAGTGGACAAGTTAGACTAAAGCTGGCGATGGATAATGAAGAGATAAATGATGAAGGAGGCAACATGCTGATGAACAATCATAAGAAAGATCCAGTGAACGAACAGGTGAACAACCCAGACCGCAAGCCTTATTCCAATCCTGCGTTGGAGGAAAAAACGGTATCCACGCAGCCCATTTTTGAAGGAAAGGTGATTACGTTACAGGTGGATACGGTAGAGCTTCCCGACGGCTCCACGGGTAAGCGTGAAATCGTGAAGCATCCGGGGGCGGTGGCCGTGTTGGCGCTGCATGAGGGGAAAATGCTGGTCGTGGATCAGTACAGACAGGCGATGGGCCGCTGTGAGGTGGAAATCCCGGCAGGCAAGCTGGAGAAGGGCGAAGATCCAATGGAAGCGGCGGGACGCGAGCTGAGAGAAGAGACAGGCTATACTGCCAAGTCGCTGAAGCTGCTACATTCCTTCTATACTTCCCCCGGATTTGCGGATGAAATCATTCATCTGTATGTGGCTGAAGAACTGGAACTGGGAGAAATGGAACTGGATGAGGATGAGTTTCTGGAGCTGTTTGAGGTGACGCTGGAGGAAGCACAGGCACTCATTCGCGAAGGTCGGATTAGTGACGCCAAAACGATTCTGGCCGTCTATGCGTGGCAGCTTCACCAACACACAGGGAGCTTCTAAGCGGTATGAATGGAAATACGGTGGAACTTACAGATTACTATGCTGATCTCCATATTCATATCGGCAGAACGGAAAAGGGAGATCCGGTCAAAATTAGCGGCAGTCGGGACCTGACTTTTGCCAAAATTGCCAAGGAAGCATCTGGTCGCAAGGGGATCGGACTGATCGGTATCATTGACTGCCATGCCCCGAACGTGCAGGAGGATATCCACGCTTATTTGCAAACAGGTGAAATGGCGGAAATCAGGGGTGGCGGTATCGCGTACCGGGATACGGTTGTGCTACTGGGAACGGAGTTGGAGATTCGGGCGGAAGGTCGTCCCGAGGCGCACATCCTGGCCTATTTTCCCAATTTGGCGGCGATGGAGGATTTTACGCAATGGATGGCTCGGCACATGAAAAATGTTAATCTCAGCTCGCAGCGTATCTATGCCCCCCCACGCGAGCTACAGCAGCAAATTTACGGCCGTGGAGGCATAATGGTGCCAGCGCATGTGTTCACCCCTCATAAGGGCATATACGGCAGCTCTGCGGCCCGTATGGAGGAACTGCTGGATATGCAGCTCATTAGCGGGGTGGAGCTGGGGTTAAGTGCGGATTCGTCTATGGCCGGATTGATATCGGAGCTGGACCGTTTCAGCTTCCTGACCAATTCGGATGCCCATTCGCTCGGCAAAATTGGACGGGAGTATAACAAATTATCCATAGCAAAGCCAAGCTTTGATGAATTCAGAATGGCTTTGGAGCGCCGGGAGGGACGACGGGTGTCTGCTAATTACGGATTAAATCCGAAGCTGGGCAAGTACCATCGTTCCTACTGTCAAAGCTGCGGTACGATTATGGACGAGCAAGAGATGGCGGACGAACGCTGCCCTGCCTGTGGTCATACCAAGCTGGTGCGGGGCGTACTGGATCGGATATGGAGTATTGCTGACCGTGAGCAGCCCGTGATTCCATCGCATCGTCCACCTTACATTTACCAGATTCCGCTGGAGTTTATCCCCGGTCTGGGCAAAGCCAAGCTGAACCATCTGCTGAATGCGTTCGGAACAGAAATGAATATTTTACATGAGGTCACACAGGAACAATTGGCGGCGGTTGTCGGAGAAGTGTTGGCAGAGCAAATTGTCCTTTCCCGGGAGGGACGACTTTCCCTCGTCTCCGGTGGTGGCGGAACCTACGGCAAAATAGCCAAGTCTTAGTAAAGTCTTGTCCGCATAAAGTCATGTCCTATTAAAGTCATATCGGCGTCTGCTTGTTCATAACCATTAAATATCTATGCCGTTGGCTTGGCACATCACTCGTGAATCTTCTTTTGCAGCGCAAGCTGCCCCGAACCCTAGCCATCAGCCGTCGGATTACGGTTGTTTTTTGGACAAACAAGCAGATGAAAGGGGCAGGACGCCGATGCAATGGTTTCGTCATACGTTAAAGGACCAGACGCCGTATTATGTATTTTTGGCCGTGCTGTTTCTGGTAGGAGTCGTCTTTGGTGCACTGATGGTCAACGCGCTCTCGCTGGAGCAGCTTCAGGATTTGTCGCGTTATCTGAAGGATTTTTTTGTGACGGTTAATCAAAATGAGCAGGGCTTTGCTGGTTCGCAAGCGACCTCAACCTTTTGGGATAGTGTGTCTCTACATCTGAAATGGGTCGGTTTAATCTGGGTATGTGGTCTTTCGGTCATCGGTCTTCCCGGCATTCTCGTACTGAATTTCCTCAAGGGTGTGTTGATCGGATTTTCGGTAGGGTATATGGTAGGACAATATTCGTGGAAGGGGCTGTTATTTTCCCTCGTCTCCGTGGCTCCTCACAATTTAATCGTCATTCCGGTACTGCTCGTGTGCAGTGTGGCTGCGATGACCTTTTCCATTCATATGATCAAAACTAAAATACTCGCTACACGGCCATCTGACGGAATGCTGCGTCCGTTGCTGTCCTACGCAGGGCTGACCGCTGCAATGATGTTGCTCCTCATTGGAAGCGCGTCCTTTGAAACTTGGGTCACCCCGGTTATGATGCAGTGGGTTACTCCCATGCTGACTGCTTCCGTGTCTCCTTGACTCCGTTTCAAAATGTTTGACTTTATTTGTATAGACCCCCTATAATAATAGGAGTGAAAAAAAGTGTAGTGGGCAGTAGCTTTTGCAGGGGGAGGGAGACACATGGAAGCACGGATCGAAAAAATTAAGCAGCAGTTGCAATCCCAGGGCTACAAACTAACGCCTCAGCGGGAAGCCACCGTCAGAGTTTTACTTGAGAACGAAGATGATCATCTGAGTGCGGAAGATGTATTTATGCTCGTTAAAGAGAAAGCTCCCGAAATCGGTCTGGCAACCGTATACCGTACCCTAGAACTGCTAAGTGAACTGCACGTCGTGGAGAAAATCAATTTTGGTGATGGCGTTGCGCGTTATGACCTGCGTGGCGATACGACCAAGCATCACCACCACCATTTGATATGTGTGCAGTGTGGCAGTGTGGATGAAATACTGGAGGATTGGCTTGGACCGCTGGAAGAGCGTCTGGAACGGGAATATAACTTTACCGTAGTGGACCACCGTTTGGACTTTCACGGTATTTGTTATCGTTGCAAGGCTAAGAACGATACGACCGCTCAGAAATTTTTGGGTAAAACCAAGAAAAACAAATCTCAGGATTAATAAGCTGACAACCCAAGCTCTCACCGGCGAAGACGCGTTCGGGGAGAGCTTTTTTGGTTCAGAATCCGCTATACGAGATTAAGCAGTATAAAAATGAACAGCTTGTCATACCCTTCCATATAGAGCCTTAATAGGGCTATAATCTGGAAAAAAGGCGGCTGATTTACATGGTACTATCGTTGCGGAGAGGACTGAAATGGCTGCGTCTGGTCATACTGTTCGGGGCTTTGGCATGTATGTTCTACTATAGCCTTGGGTTGTTCAGGGATTGGATTACACCTGTGGATCATTACCGTATACCGGAAGGACATGCAGTCAAGGTATTCGGCGGGCAGGAATTATCCGACGTATCCGAGCATAAGACGGCAGTGTCGGAGCGTCTACGTTTCTTTTACTGGTATGGAGAATAGTCCATGTAGACGCTGAGACCCATCTGACTGAACCGTTGTATGCAGGACAAGGAGACTTCTGGAACTCATGAAAATGTATATTCAACCTTTTGTTCGATATATGGAAGACGAAAAGGGCTTGTCGCCCAGCACATTGGAAGCGTATCATCGGGACGTGCAGCAGTTTGTCGAGTTCGCTGAAAGCTGCGGCATTGAGCAGCCGGACAATATTCAACGCTCCCATCTGGTGCTGTATTTGGGACGTTTGAAGGAACAGGGAAAAGCGGCAGCGACCATTTCGCGCAGCGTAGCCTCTATCCGCTCTTTTTTCCATTTTCTCATTCGGGAGGGAATTACGGGGCATGATCCTTCTGTCTTGCTGGAGCTGCCGAAGGCCAACAAAAAGATGCCTTCTGTGCTCACGCAGGATGAGATAGGGCGTCTGCTGGCAGCGCCGAATGTTTCCACTCCGCAAGGGGGACGGGACAAGGCGATGTTGGAACTGCTGTATGCGACAGGCATCCGTGTATCCGAGCTGATCGCCCTGAACGTGCGTGATGTACGCACTGACCTGCGTTTCGTTCACTGTGGCGGTGAGGTGGGGAAGGAGCGTGTCGTGCCGATCAGCCGTGAGGCATCGCAGTGGGCACAAGCGTACATGGACGAGCAGCGTGCGTTGTTGCTGCGGTCCGGGCAGGGTGAGGAGGCTCAGATAGAACAGGAAGCCTTGTTTCTCAATATGTCCGGTCAGCGTCTCAGCAGACAGAGTTTCTGGAAAATGATCAAGAAGTATGGTCAGGAAGCAGGTATAAGCGGGGATATTACACCGCATACCCTGCGGCATTCTTTTGCGGTACATATGCTGGAGGGCGGAGCGGATTTGCGCTCCGTACAGGAGATGCTAGGCCATGCCGATCTGTCCACGACGCAGGTTTATGCGCAGACAGCCAAGCGAAGTATGAAGGAAGTCTACGAAAAGCATCACCCGCACGGCGGCAATCGTCCGTCCAGCGACAGCAAGGATCGTATATGACGAACGATAACGGCAACTATAACTAACGATTGTACAAGACAGGAGAGATATTGATGTCAACAGCCAACCAAACTACGATTCAGGAAGCAGCAGATTATATCCGTGCCAAGAGCGGAATCCGTCCGGAAATCGGCCTTATTTTAGGCTCGGGTCTCGGCATTATAGCCGATTTGATTCAGGATGGAATTAGTATTCCCTACCAGGATATCCCTCATTTTCCCGTATCGACGGTAGAAGGTCATGAAGGAGAATTGCTGCTTGGTACCATTGAAGGTCGCGCTGTAGTTATGATGAAGGGCCGCTTCCATATGTATGAGGGCTATGGCCCGCAACTTACAGCTTTCCCGGTTCGGGTCATGAAGCAATTGGGCATTCAAAGCTTGCTGGTGACAAATGCGGCAGGCGGTGTCAATACGTCTTACGAGTCGGGCGATCTGATGGTTATCTCGGATCATCTCAATCTGACCGGACAAAATCCGTTGATTGGACCGAACGATGCGGCTCTGGGTGTTCGCTTCCCTGACATGTCGGAGGCATACAGCCGTCGCTTGCGCGAGATTGCCAAGCAAACCGCTGCTCAGCAGGGCTTCAGCTTGCAGGAAGGCGTATATGCCGGATTGCTGGGTCCAAACTATGAAACGCCTGCTGAAATCGTTATGCTGCGCACACTGGGTGCAGATGCGGTAGGTATGTCCACGGTGTCCGAGGTCATTGTAGCTCGTCATGCAGGTATTGAGGTGCTGGGCTTCTCCTGTATCACGAACATGGCGGCAGGCATTTTGGATCAGCCTCTGTCCCACGATGAAGTAATGGAGACAGCAGAGAAGGTACGTGAGAAATTTTTGAATCTCGTATTGGCGATTATTCCACAAATGTAGGTTGTCACATCCCAAGAACCCCGTTCCAAACGCCATTTAAGGCGCAGGAAAACGGGGTTCTTTTTTGCGTGCTGTTCGGTTGGTAGTTTCTAATGTGATGGAGGCGTGCTGTATGCTTGTCGTAATTTCCTTTTCTGCTACTGTCTGTCTATGCCGTTCCTGTACCTTGATCACAATAACAACAAATATGATCCAGTAGATGGCCAGAGAATTCAGAAAGCGGCTATCCGTAATATTGTTCAATACAATGAATAGGAAAAAGACAGCTGCCGTCAGCCATGTATACATATCGGTTTTACCAATTCTGAATTTAAATAAAGTGGTCATGGCGAGTGTAATGGTTGCCAACATTCCTGTGAGGCCGATATCAATCCACAGATCCCGAAACCCGCTATGGCTGCTTGTCAGATCAAATCGGATTCCATTGGCATAGATGCTGGGCCGGTTTGCCCAGAAGGAGCCGTAGCCATGACCAAACCAGTAGTGACTGTCAATGGCGCCTGCAATCCCCTGCCAGATCTCTGTTCTTCCAGTCAAGGTTGTTGTCTTGCCGAATTCCGATGCAATTGCATCCCCGTAACTAAAGGCGAACACGATACCCAAAAGCACAAGCAGGCAGGAACTGCTAATGAAGAAACCACGCAGCGAAACGCTTCGGATTCTTTTGAATAGCAATATAAACAGGATGAACATAAACAGGGAAGAAGTGAGCAGCAACGAGGTGGTGGATTGGCATTTGATGAGCAGTAAGGCATTCAGCAAAACAAAGCCAACATGCAAAGCTTTGCGTGTTCCCCTGAAAAAATAAATGACATGTGAAACAAAACATAGCAGAGAGAGCGTTCCCAGTGTGTTTTTATGACCAGAAATGCCTTTCCACAGCCCTGTATGTTCGACGCCCCCATGAATGGCAAAGGAGGGAACGAGCACTACCGCCAGTAGATTAAGTACGCTCAAAATACTTAACGTAATGACCAGCAGGCGGATGCAGCCTTGCGTCGTATAATGGGTAACCAGATAAAGTCCAAAGGTGGAAAAAGTAACGAATTTAAGCACCATCAGCATGGATGAGGTCTGTTCCTGTTCAGCCCATAAACAGGAGGCAGCTATGTACATCATGAGCAAGGTCAGCAACGGATTATCAGCCAAGGTTGCGATCAGTGGCTTTAGCGAGGGCAACAGCATCAGATAGCTAAACAACAGGATAAGCAGGGAAATTGCGATCACTCTGGGAGACAAGCCCTGACAGGCATAAGGAATGGAAAAAGCCAGTAAACCGACCACTGTAAGGACAGTCTTCACACATTCACCACCCGGATACGATATGTATCTATTTTATACAAAATGTATCTTTTTGTACAATAATAAATTGTTATTTTCTCATTGTAGAGCAGCTGTCCCGTGCATATACTCAGTCCATGCTAAGAAAATGCAAAATCTTTTGGCTCTGTCTGGAAGATATATTTTCAAAGTTTTTATAAATGGGGGTGTTCGGGTGACGGATCGTTTCACAGATCGTTTGAAGTTGAATTTGAGTGGTACGGGCACAGAGCTAACGCCGCCGCAATTAAACGAAAATTTTAAAAGCATTGAAAAGGAATTCATCCAACGTAGTGTAAATGCAAGCTGGTTTGGAGCAGCAGGTGATGGTGTTCAGGACGATACGGAGGCTTTGCAGGAACTGATCAATAAGACTCCCGACTATTCCATTCTTCATATCCCAAGTGGACGATACAAAATAACCTCCACCCTTCAGATTCGCAAACAGGGCGTACGCATTTTTGGCATTCATAAGGGCAGATACCGACAGGGTAAGGGGGTTACGTCGATTGAATACTATGGTACGGGTCCTTGTTTTCAAATTGGAGACGAGAGTCTTCCATCGTTTAGCGGCTTTCAAAATGTACAGTTTCATGACCTGGCCATCCGGTACGAAGGGACGGATCGAGCATCATTAAATAATCCTTTTTCTCAGGAAGTAAAGCGCGGATATTATGGAAAAGGTACTTTAGGCATTCAAGATTGGAAGGGCGGCGGAGTAACGCTGGATAATGTGTTAATTGAGCATTTTGAGACAGCTTTTTGGGGCTACGAAAGCGATGTGGATTTATTTAATTGTACGGAGATTAATTACAATAAAACGGGTATTCACTTGCAGAACAGAAGTTCACAGTTTACCAGCCTTGCGCTTTTTACACTGGGGAATGATACGGCGCTCGATCTGAATAGCTCCAATGGGGCCAGATTTTTGGCCAGCCAGCACATTAAGGAAGGAAGCTCAAGTGATATCCCCATTCGAATTGATGATTTTATGAATGCCGAATTTATAGGCTGCTGGTTTGAGGGGCTAAGCTTAGAACATAGAGTGACGGTTCCGTCTTTTATTCAAATTGGGGCCACGAAGGAGACGAAGAATGTCGCTCTTCGCGACTCCATTTTAGCTATCGCAGACAAATTCAGGGACAAAAATGACGACAACTACGGATCAGTGTGTGACTATTTTGTAGATGTGGTCATTGGTAAAAAAATTTTAGTGGATGAGGTGGGTGGATATCCACGCAATTTGAGGAATTTGGTTTCCTTCTCTGGTAGCTCATCCACTCAGCAGGTGACGCTTCGTTCGCATTTGGATTTCAATTACGTAGATAACCGTTATTATAAAAACAACGGGACAGGGCAGGCTTTACTACTAGTGGAGAAATATTCGAACAACGGAATAGAGCATTTGGACAAAACCTTTGTCAAAGCCTATCTGGGAGCAAGACAAAATATCCTCGCAGGCAGTTGGCAGAAGGTAAAATTCAACCGGATCAGCTATGATGAACTGACCGAGTTTGAGGCAACGGGCAGCCGTTGGCGGGCCAAACAAGCCGGAAAGTACAGAATACAAGCCTATATTTCGACCGATCCTCAAGTGGCTGGCAATCGTACACGGCTGGCGCTCCATGTGAATGATGAGCAGGTTGCTGGCAGCTCGGCGTATGCCTATCTTGATGATCGGGTGATTGGCGGGCCGAACTACAGTGCCTTGAGTGGAACGATTGAACTGAAGCTGGAGGCCGACTCTTTTATTGATATACGGGTGTACAGCCAAAATAAAACGGATATTTTACCGGGTGGAGGACTTACGTACCTCACGATCAGCCGAATGTAAGTCGCTGTCACGCAGACCATAGACGTTCTTTCATTTTTGGGTAGTAATTGTTGTGAAACTTCCTTAAGGTGTTTAATGCGAAGGGTTTCATCTGCTTTGCATAATGATCGTAGATACCCGACTTCATATAATTCTCAAGCAGACCTTGGAATAGCACTGAGGTGCTTAAACCCGCTGTATGTTTGTGCCATTGCATGTTTACCGATCATGGTACATTTATTATAGGATTTAGCGTTGCCAAACATCATTTGGCTGAGAAACCTGAAAAGGCAGGAATTAATCATTTTCGATAAAATTGTGAAGGCTGGCTATGATCACACCAAAAAGTTGGTGCGTATCTGGTGGGATGGCCCGGTTGATTTCTCATTACTGGAGAGAATGATTGAATTCAATATTACGAAGAAGGCAAACTGTTCAACTTTTTGGCGGAAATAGGCATAGCGGATACCCTAAAAGAAATGACCCTGCTCTCATATACAATGGAGAGCGGGGTCTTTGGGATGGTCATTCATCAATTGGTTTGGGCATTGCACCGAAATAGTCTATAACAACGCTGCGAAACGCGATAGCTGCTTTCGAGATATATCTGTTTTTTTGCGACAATAAAGCAATCTCCCGCACAAGTCTCTGATCTTCTATCGGAAGATATGCAATGCGTTGCTGTGGGTTTCTTGCTGTACTTGGTATAAAGGCAAGCCCAATCTCCGCTTCCACTAGTGCGATTAATCTTGCAGGCTCATCTCCTTCATATACATACTTCGGTACAAACCCGACTGATTGGCATTTGGAGTCTACCAGATCACGAATGCCGTATCCTTTTTTCACACCCACAAACCACTCATCCTTAAGCTCTGCTAATGTGATGCTGCTTCGATCCGCATATCGATGACCAAGAGGCACCGCTACTACGATGGGGTCCTCGAATAGGATCTGACAGTCGATATCATCACCTTGGATCGGAGGAGAGGACAGGCAAAAATCGATCTCCCCTCGATGAAGAAGTGTAGACATGTCTTCCAAATTTACCATTTGTACATGAAAATGGGTGTTCGGCTTATTTTTCCGGAATTCCCGCAAGATACCTGGCAATGTGCTTGCTGTGGTGACCGCCAATTGGAGTGTACCGTGATCCGGGTTGGAGAGGTCAGCAATTTCCTGCTTTCCCTGTTCCAATTCGAATAGGGCTTTTTCGGTCCGGTGAAGGAATGTTCTTCCGAATTCGTTTAGCCGCAGCTTTCTGCCCAATCGATCAAATAACGGTGAACCCAAGTCATCCTCCAATCGCTGTATCGTTTTGCTCAGTGAGGATTGAGTGACATGCAACTTACCCGCAGCTTCCGTAACATGTTCACACCGGGCTAACGTCAGAAAATAGCGTAGCTGAAGAAGCTCCATTTCGCACCACTCTCTTATTCCTTTTAGTTCATCAAATCATAACATAAAATGCGTTGGAATAAATAACAGGATTCCATTAAGATGATCAGAGAAGAAGGGGGTATATACAAAATGAACGCTCGAAATATATGGTTAATGATATCTGTCGGCTTGGGAATCATGCTGAATCCGTTAAATTCCTCCATGATATCTATAGCCATTGCAAGACTGCAACATGTGTATCAACTTGATGTTACGACCGTTTCGTGGATTATTTTTTCCTTTTACATTGCGAGTGCTGTTGCTCAACCGGTCATGGGCAAGTGCAGTGATCTGTTCGGCCGCAGAAAGATATTCCTTATCGGTCTGGTTGTTGTCTTCGTTTCCTCCATGTTAGCTCCGTTATCTCCCGGCTTTTCTTGGCTCATCGTATTCCGGATCGTTCAATCTGTCGGCACAAGCATGATGGTAGCCGTCGGAATGGCGATTGTAAGAATCCATGTTACTGAGAAACAGGCAGCCGCCTTGTCAGTCCTTGCGATGTTCCTATCTGGAGCAGCAGCGGTAGGCCCTTTTATTGGTGGTGTATTGATTCATTGGTGGGACTGGCCCAGCATATTCCTTGTTAATATTCCATTTGTAATCGCTAGCTTTATCTTCGCCTGGAAAACCATTCCCAAAGAGGAGTCATTCAAATCCACCTCTGGTGACATGTCCATCAGGAAATGGCTCCTGCTGATTGATGCGCCGGGCATATTCTTGTTCACAGTCGCATTGGTGACTCTGCTAATTAGCTTGCTTTCAGTCAAATCAATCGGACATCTTTCAACATGGCACCTTATGGTAGGGGGGATCGGATTGATTGCAGTAGCAACTTTTATACGACATGAATTGAAAACACCATCCCCCTTTATTCCTCTGCGGGCATTTGCTATATATCCCGAAATGACCTGGGTGAATGTACAATTTATGCTGGTTAACACTCTTTTTTACGCTCTGTTTTTTGGAATACCGTCTTATTTGCAGCAGGTACGTCATCTCAACGAAATTCAAACAGGAATAATTATGCTAACCCTCGGTTTATGTTCACTGATCAGTTCTCCTCTCGCAGGACGCTGGATCGACAAATCTGGAACGCGGCTGGCTTTAATCCTTTCTGCAGTGTTAATGACATTCGGGTCCGTATTAATCATCACCATGAATGAAGCTTCGCCGATGTTCAGTGTAATCCTCGCCTTGGCTGTATTTGGAATAAGTAACGGATTGAATAGCGTCGGTATGCAGGCTGCCCTGTTCAAGAGCACACCAAAAGAAATGATTGGTGTCTCCTCGGGTATTTTTAATACATCGCGATACCTCGGTACTATTTTGTCGTCATTGTTAATTGGAATCATCATGGGAGATACGTTCAGTGTAATGGGAATCCACTTGCTAGGGGTCATCCTTACGGTATTTTCCACATCTTTGATTATCATGAACTTACGTCCCAAGCGATCCTCGGGCACGCAAGCGTTATAGTTCGGACATAATCAGGATTCAACGTCGAATTAGAACCGCCGTAATGTCGTTTTTTTGTTTTGAGCTATTTAAAACATCGGATATTCGTCCAACCCTTAGGTGAGGAAGGTCACTCGCTCTGGTTCTGACAGCATGTCCAATCATGAGTAAGGCATCCAGGAGATGGGGTTTGCCCGTGAAGTTGCGGATCGGGTTGTCTTCATGGACGGTGGCTATGTTGTAGAGCAGGGCACCCCTGTTGAATTATTCAGGATAAAAAATCTTTTTGAAATAATGGGTACAGTTTAATTTTGAAAATTAGCACCATGCTGACTCAGCTTGGTGCTATTTGATGTTTTCAGGCGTATGGAATATTTTTCATCCAATCTGACGACAATGGTTAGCAGCACGCGAATAGGCCGGAGGAGTAGCTTACGGGCTCCGGTGCTTTACGCCAATATGTTGAGGAGGGAACCGATTGTGAAGAAAAAAGTGGTAGCGTTCATCCTGGCTTGTCTGGTAGCCTTGACTGCTGTCCCCGTCGGCGGTTGGGCCGAGGAAAGCAAACCTGAAAGCAAGCCCAAGGAGGGTTCTGCGGCTGAGCTGGCTCCCGAGGCTCACTCGGCGATTCTGATGGATGCGGATACGGGTACAGTCATCTATGAAAAAAATAGCCGTGAAAAGCTTCCTCCGGCGAGTATTACCAAAATTATGACTATGTTGCTGACGATGGAGGCTATTCATGATGGCAAACTCAAGCTGACCGACAAAGTACGGGCCAGCGAATATGCGGCTTCGATGGGCGGATCTCAAATTTTTCTGGAGCCAGGAGAAGAAATGACGGTCGATGAGATGCTTAAGGGAGTGGCGATGGCTTCCGGCAACGATGCTTCCGTGGCGATGGCTGAGAAAATTGCGGGCTCTGAGCAGGTTTTTGTCGAATTGATGAATGCCAAGGCGCAGCAGCTTGGTTTAAAGGATACCCACTTTGCCAATTGCAATGGTTTGCCGGTAAAAAATCACTATTCTTCTGCGCATGATATTGCGGTCATGAGCCGTGAACTGTTGAAATATCCTCAAATTACAAAATATACAGGAGCGTATCAGGACTATTTACGCAAATCCTCGGCCAAGCCGTTTTGGTTGGTGAATACGAATAAGCTGGTTCGTTTCTATACAGGAGCGGACGGGCTGAAAACAGGCTATACAGGGGAAGCGAAATTTTGCCTTTCCGCTACGGCCAAGCGTGATGGTATGCGTGTAGTCGCTGTCGTACTTGGCGAACCGAATACTAAAACACGTAACAATGAAGTATCTTCCATGTTCGATTATGCTTTTTCCCAATACACGATGAAATCAGTGTACAAACCGGGTGACCTTCTGGGAAGCGTGAAAGTCGAGAAGGGTGTACTGCCGGAGCTGAAAATTCAGGCAGATCGTTCCTACAGTGTGCTGGTGAAAAAGGGAGGAACGAAGGAAACACTGCGTCATGAGCTGCAACTGGCTCCAAGTCTGAAAGCTCCTGTCCGTGCAGGGGATCCGGTCGGCAAGCTGGTTGTCTATCAGGATGGTAAACGGCTTAAGGAATTTAACATAACCACACCTGTAGCAGTGGAGAAGGCTGGATGGTGGAAATTGTTTAAACGTACTATGTCGAATCTGTTTTCTTTGTAGATTTTAAGGGGTTTTCTTCTAGTTTTGTCGGAGGGCAGGAATCGTCTGCGGCTGCGTAGAAATCCTTGTCCAAGACCGGGAGGAGAGTGAGTAAGCATGAACCTGCAAATTGAAATGGAGCATCACCGAGGGGTGCTGATTGTAAGGCTGTCCGGTGAGCTTGATCACCATACGTCGGACATGGTCCGTATGCAAATGGATGAGGCGATTCAGCGCCGCCAATGCGAGCATATCGTGCTCAGCTTGAAGAATCTACAGTTTATGGACAGCTCCGGCATTGGCGTTATCTTGGGACGTTACAAGCTGATTAAACAAAAGGGCGGGAAGATGGCTGTCTGTGATGTCAATCCGCCGGTACACCGACTGCTGGATATGTCAGGTCTGTTTAAAATCATGCCTGTATATGAAGATGAGGGAAATGCGCTCACGGAACTGGAGGTGGTGTCATGAGAGAAAGTACAGGAAACAATTTCATGAGCTTGCAATTTGCCGCCAAATCCGAGAACGAAGCGTTTGCCCGCGTCGCTGTCGCTGCTTTTATTTCCAGGCTTGATCCGACGATGGACGAGCTAAGCGATATGAAAACCGTGGTGTCCGAGGCGGTGACGAACAGTATTATTCACGGCTATGACAGCGATCCCTCTGGAGTCGTGACGATTAAGGTTGGGATTGAAACGGACGTGGTTACATTGGTGATTGAAGATGCAGGAAGAGGGATTGAGGATTTGGAGCTGGCGAAGCAGCCACTGTATACGTCGAAGCCTGAATTGGAACGGTCCGGCATGGGTTTTACCATTATGGAAAATTTCATGGATGAGTTTGAAGCAGTCAGTGAGCCGGGCGGAGGCACGTCGGTCCGGATGAAGAAAAGGATTGAATCCAAGAAAGCTTTATATAATTAGGGGTTGATCCTATGGAAGCAGGAGGAAAAAAAACTTCGAACAGCTATTTGGAGGATGCGGAAGTCAAACGGCTCATTGCACTGAGTCAATCCGGTGATAATGATGCCCGTGAGACGCTGGTCAATAGTAATATCCGGCTCGTCTGGTCTGTCGTGCAGCGCTTTATGAACCGGGGATATGAACCTGACGATCTTTTTCAGATCGGCTGTATCGGTTTGTTAAAATCGGTGGACAAATTCGATCTAAGCTATGAAGTCAAATTTTCAACGTATGCGGTCCCGATGATTATTGGGGAAATTCAACGTTTTCTACGCGATGACGGCACGCTCAAGGTTAGCCGCTCCTTAAAGGAGACGGCCAATAAGGTCCGCAAAATGAAGGACGAGCTGTCCAAACGGCTGAACCGTTTACCTACGATCAAGGAAGTCGCAGATGAACTGGGAGTTACACCAGAGGATGTTGTTTTTGCCCAGGAGGCTAACAAGCCGCCAACCTCGATTCACGAAACGGTGTTCGAAAATGACGGTGATCCGATTACGCTCATGGATCAGATTGCTGATGAATCGCAGGAGCGATGGTTCGATAAGCTGGCGCTGAATGAGGCCATCGGTGGGCTGACTGAGCGGGAACGGCTCATCGTATATCTGCGCTATTATCGCGATCAGACCCAATCGGAGGTCGCAAGCCGACTTGGTATTTCCCAGGTGCAGGTATCACGGCTGGAAAAAAAGATTTTGCAGTCGATTCGCGATCAGATTGCTCAATAATATCGGTTAGGAATTTTGCTAAATCCTCATGTCTGTGTAATTCAAAAGGGTATTCCCAAGCCATGTTAATGGTCGGGAATACCCTTTTTGCGCGGAGAAAAAGAAAGGGCACGGAATATGTTTCTTAGCTTCGCCTCATACTAACCGGTAATTACGAGGATAAGGAGGGGATCGGATGACTCATAATCCGGCTCCTACAGTGGCTCCCATAGTCTACTTACGTCTCCGCAGTCGTGTACGCATGTTACAGGGACATGACTTGCGTTTGGGAGATGTAGCCCATCTGCTGGCAGATCCCGAATGGGAAAACGATCTGTTGGAGCTTGTTCTCAAGCGGCCGCAGCAGCAGGACGGTAATCTGATACTGGTGGACATGCTGCAAATCATTTCGAAAATTAGAGAACGCATTCCGGGTGTTGTCGTGGAATCTCTCGGCAAGCCGCATGTGCTTGTGGAAATCGTGGAGAAACCGCGTAAGCCATCCAGGATATTGTTTGTTCTGGTATGGTTGCTTCTGTTCTTTGGATCTGCGCTCACGATTATGAATTTCCACGCTGACGTCAGCATGATGGAGGTGCAGGTGCGGATTGTTGAGATGATTACCGGACACAAGGATGAGCATCCATATCTGTTCCAGATTGCGTATTCGATCGGCATCGGCTTCGGCATGATTGTGTTCTTTAATCATTTATTCAAAAAAAAATGGAACGAGGAGCCGACGCCGCTGGAAGTGGAAATGTATCTGTACCAGGAAAACGTAGATCAGTACGTTGTAGCGGAGGAATATGAAAAGATGGCCCGCATGCATACGAAGGATAAGCGCCGATGATGATGTATGTACAGGGTGTACTTCAGATCATTTTAGGTATCGCTGGAGGCGTAGCGGTGGGTGGTGGCGTGATCGCACTTTTTATTGTGCTGGATATGATTCCTCGGCTGGCACAGCTAACCCGTACCTATAACCAATCACGAGCATACGAAAAATCTATGATTTTGGGTTCAGTGGTGGGAACGGTGGCCGATTTTTGGAATATTTGCTTGCCGTTGCCGGGTGTACTTACGTGGATACCGGGGTTGTTTTGCGGAGTGTTTATCGGTTTACTTGCCGCAGCACTGACGGAGGTACTGAATCTCTTGCCTATACTCGCCAAACGGCTCCATATGACCGTGTATATGTTTGGCCTGCTGATGGCGATGGTGCTGGGTAAGGTGACGGGTTCGTTTTTTGACTGGTTCGTATACAACCGATAACGAGGAAAGTGAAGGGGGCAATAGAAATGGAGCATAGACCGGATCAAGATCGTCAGGAGGACGAAGCCATCGGGAATGAAGGTTATACTGCTGGCAAGGAAGAGATGAGCCCGTGGAAAAAAAGGCAGGCACAGGAGTCAGCACATTATAAGCATAAAAAAGAGAATGAGCGCTCTGATAACGTAGAGGAATCCGTCCTTTACTGGCAGGGTAAGGATGATATATCGCCAAGAATGAAGGATAATCGTGAAACGCTTAAATCAGTAATCGGTCTGGGGGAGACCTTTGACGTCGTATTCAGGGAGATGACACTAGGAGGGCGTCATATCGGCTATCTGTTTCTGAATACCTTTGCCAAAGACCAGGTCATGGTTGAAGTGCTAAAGCGGCTCACCTATCTAACACCCGATGAACTGTCTACGGATGGACTGCAATCGTATTTTGAAAATTATATTCCGCATATTCAGGTGGAAAAGAGCGAAAAAATGTCGGTTGTCATCAACAAAGTGCTGACAGGCTATAGCGCCTTCTTTATGGAAGGTGAGCGCTTTTCGGTCATTTTGGATACCCGTAATTACCCGGTACGCAATCCCGAGGAGCCGTCACTGGAGCGCGTCGTACGCGGTGCCCGTGACGGCTTTACAGAGACGATGCTGACGAATGTGGGTCTGGTTCGCCGCCGTTTGCGGGACCCCGGCCTTAAATTTGAGGCGATGCAGGTTGGTCGCCGCACCCGGACAGACGTATGCTTGGGCTACATTGATGATATCGTGGATAAAGTGATGGTGGATACCGTACGCGACAAAATTAAAAACGTCGATCTGGACGGCATCCCGCTGGCGGATAAGCAATTAGAGGAGACGATAATTAATAAAGGCTGGAATCCATACCCATTAGTGCGATATTCGGAGCGACCAGATGTTGTGGCTTCGCATATTATGGAAGGACGACTCGTTATTTTCGTCGATACCTCACCCAGCGTGATGATTTTGCCTACCACCTTTTTTGACCTTTGTCAGCATGCAGAAGAGAATCGGCAAACGGCTTTTATGGGGAGTTATTTGCGCTGGGTTCGCTTTATAGGGATTTTTGCCTCGATGTTTTTGCTTCCGATGTGGCTGCTTATGGTCATCAATCCCGAGCTAAAACCGGCGTTTCTCGATTTTATCGGTCCTCAAAAGGAAGCCCATCTTCCGTTGATCGCCCAGTTTATCATTGTGGAGCTAGGGGTCGATCTCATGCGCATGGCGGCTGTCCATACACCGACACCGCTGGCTTCCGCGATGGGCTTGATCGCCGCCATTTTGGTCGGGGATATTGCGGTCAAAACGGGGCTGTTCGTCAACGAAGTTGTGCTGTATATGGCTGTGGCTGCTATCGGTATGTTCGCAACACCGAGCTATGAATTGGGATTGGCGAATCGGCTAATCCGGCTGTTTTTGCTGATCGCTGTGGCTATTTTCCACGTTCCGGGTTTTATCGTTGGCACGACACTGATCATTGTGATGTTGACACTGCACCGGTCATACAATTCTTCCTACCTGTGGCCGTTCATTCCTTTTAATGCCAAGGCTATGGCTTCCATCTTGTTCCGTATGCCTGTGCTGAATGCGCCTAACCGTCCGTCATCGAACAAAACGCGGGACAATACGCGCATGCCGAACACGGATGCAAGCACGGATTCGAACTCTGGCAACAGGCAAGAACATTAATATAAATGATCTGCATAAAAATCCATTCTTCTTGATGCTTTTTTTGCTATACTGGTGTTAACATTCGATGGAATATGACTTTGTTTGTTCCAGAAAGAGAGGCGCCAGAACATGTATTTGCATGGAAGCAGTAAAATTAACAGCAATGGACATTTGGAGATTGGCGGATGTGATACAACGTTTTTGAAGGAGCGTTTTGGAACACCGCTATATATTGTAGATGAACAGTTAGTACGCCAGCGTTGCCGGGAGTTTATAGAAGCTTTTCATGAAACCGGGTTGAAGTTTCAAGTTGCATATGCAAGCAAAGCATTTTGCGTAATGGCGATGTGTGCTTTGGCTGCAGAAGAAGGGATGTCGCTCGACGTCGTTTCCAGTGGAGAGCTGTTCACCGCGCTGCAAGCTGGATTTCCGGCAGAGCGAATCCATTTTCACGGCAATAACAAAACACCGGAAGAAATTGAAATGGCGCTAGATGCGCAAATTGGTTGCTTCGTGGTTGACAGCGAGATGGAGCTGCATTTGCTTCAGGCCCTTGCCTCCGAGCGGAAACAGCAGGTAAATATTTTATTGCGGGTTACACCGGGGGTTGAAGCGCATACGCATGAATATATGGCCACAGGCCAAGAGGATTCAAAGTTCGGTTTTGACATTGCGAACGGTACAGCACGCCATGCGGTGGAGCAGGCTATCAGGCTGGATCATCTGAACTTACTGGGAGTACATTCCCATATCGGATCGCAAATTTTTGAAGTGAACGGCTTCCAAATGGCTGCCGAACGGGTTGCCGCTTTTTCCAGAGAAATCAAGGAACAGCTGCAGTTTTCTTTCAAGGTTATTAATCTGGGCGGGGGATTCGGCATTCGTTACACAGAAGAGGACACACCACTGAAAATTTCCACCTATGTCCAGGCTATCGGCGAAGCGGTAAAAACTCATTTTTCCGGGCTTTATGATGAGCTTCCAGAAATCTGGATTGAGCCGGGACGCAGTATTGTGGGCGATTCAGGCACAACCTTATACACGGTAGGAAGTATCAAGGATATTCCGCAGGTACGGAAATACGTCTCGGTAGACGGTGGAATGACGGATAATCCGCGTCCAGCGCTATATCAGGCGAGGTATGAGGCCATGCTGGCTAACCGAGCGGACGATGTGAACGAGGAGACGGTATCCATTGCGGGCAAATGCTGTGAAAGCGGCGATATGCTCATTTGGGATGTCGAGCTGCCGCGTCCGACCAACGGAGATTTGCTCGCTGTTGCTTCAACCGGTGCCTACAATTATTCCATGGCGAGTAATTATAACCGGATACGCCGACCAGCGGTTGTATTTGTAAACAATGGTGAGGCTGAGCTGGTGGTGCGTCGGGAAAGCTATGAGGATATCGTTCGGAATGATGTCGTGCCACAGCGCCTGGTTCGTGACCAAGCCGGTACATCGGTTCATCCCAACGCCAAGATAACGGTTTCTTCCTGATTTTGATAAGCGTGACGAAGTAGACCATTTAGCCGGAAGGGATATACCGGGGATAATGGTCTCTTTTTTTGGACAAGGCTTTGCTAAGCACGGCAATTCATAGTAAACTGGAACTTGATGCTATTTAGCTTTCAAAACAGGTTGAAAAGGAGCTATAAACAATGAAAAAAGGTAGAATAGATCTTGAAAATGGCGGTATCGTGGAAA
This sequence comes from Paenibacillus sp. NRS-1782, assembly GCF_050467685.1. Taxonomy (NCBI): domain Bacteria; kingdom Bacillati; phylum Bacillota; class Bacilli; order Caryophanales; family Paenibacillaceae; genus Paenibacillus; species Paenibacillus sp. NRS-1782. The sequence continues at coordinate 144,316 of NZ_JBITPH010000051.1, read as the reverse complement.
TTGATTTTTTTCCAGAAGAAGCGCCAAACACGGTTGCTAACTTTGAAAAACTGGCAAACAGCGGCTACTACAACGGCTTGAGCTTTCACCGTGTCATTCCAGGCTTTGTTGCCCAAGGTGGTTGTCCGACAGGTAATGGTACAGGCGGCCCTGGCTACACAATCGACTGCGAAACAGCTACGAACACAACGAAGCATGCCAAGGGCGTTCTGTCCATGGCACATGCAGGCCGTAACACTGGCGGAAGCCAATTCTTCATCTGCTACGCTCCACAGCCGCATTTGGATGGAGTACATACTGTGTTTGGTCAAGTGACCAAAGGTATGGAATTCATTGATGCTGTAAAACAAGGCGACAAAATGAAAGAGGTTAAAGTATTTGACGCGTAATATACCGTTAAATGCATGATCTTTTTGTATAACGTTACACCTAAGCCGTTCTGTCTTTGGACAGGGCGGCTTTTTGTTGTCTTTTGTTTGTCGGTTTGCTGTTTTATAGCAATCACACAGGTATTAAAGTGAATAATATCACATTCGAAAAGTAAGCGTTGTGATAGCCTTTTCATTAGAATGCATCTTCCATTTTTGGATATGAGATTTTCAAGCACAGTAAGGGTTGAAAAGAAGGGGGCTTATCACATTGTCTATTTTAACGCGTACAAATCGACTCGGATTTTTTGAAATCCGGCTGGAATCTATTGGTGGACTCGGTGCTAATCTGGCTGGTAAAATGCTGGCCGAAACGGGCGTGCTTGGTCTGGGGCTTAATGCTTCCAATTTTTCGTCCTATGGTTCTGAAAAGAAGGGGTCCCCGGTCAAAAGCTTTGTACGGTTCTGTGATCCGGGGGTAGATATCCGTGATCACAGTCCGATCGAGCAACCGCATGTGGTAGGCATTTTTCATGAAACATTGTACAAAACGGTCAATGTCATCAGCGGGCTTCCAGCGGATGGGATCGTTGTGGTCAATTCCACGCGTCCGGCAGAGGAAATACGGGCTGATTTGGGAATGGTATCCGGCACGCTGGCGGTAGTGGATGCGATGGGCATCGCACTGGAGGAGCGGACCAAGCTGAACACGTCCATGTTGGGTGCGCTGTTCCGAGTCTGTGATTTTTTAGATCCGGAGGCGATGAGATCGGTTATTCGCAGTACCTTTGAGAAGAAAAATCCGCAGCTGGTGGAGCCCAATTTGCGTACGTTTAACCGGGGCTTTGAGGAAATGGAGCTGCACGTATATCCAGTTACAAACGATGCCCAGGATCACATTTTTGAACGGCCACAGCCTTTGCTGGGCAATGAAACACAACCCTCGGGAGGTGTTATTGCCACACAGGGAAACAGCATGACGAGAGATGTCAGCGGTTCACGTCAGGGCTTTGTGCCTGAATATGAAGCTGATAAATGTACGCATTGTGCCAAGTGTGATTCCATTTGCCCGGATTACTGCTTTGTATGGGAAGAGCAGGCGGACAAACGGGGAAGAATACTGCCATTTTTGCAAGGCATTGATTACCAGTATTGCAAAGGATGCTTGAAATGCGTAGATATTTGCCCGTCGGGGGCATTAAGCTCGCGCCGTGAGCAATGGGGATGGGCCGAGCAGCATCGGGTTGCGCATTCGTTTCCGGTATATGAAGGAGGTCGTGTGTAATGGCGAAACTGGAGGAGGAGCTCAAGCAGACAGGCGCCGCACAGGTGACAACGTTCGAATCCGGCAATGAAATGGCGGCGACGGCGGCTGCGCAGATCAATTATCATATGATGGGATATTTTCCGATCACACCCTCGACTGAAGTGGCGCAATATCTGGATCAGATGAGAACGAGAGGTCAGCATGACATTAAGCTGGTCGCAGCAGACGGTGAGCACGGTTCGGCAGGGATATGCTATGGTGCTGCGGCAGCAGGAGCGAGGGTTGTGAACGCAACAAGTTCGCAGGGCTTTCTGTATATGCTGGAGCAGCTGCCTGTGCAGTCCGGCACTCGTTTTCCTATGGTTATGAATCTGGTGACCCGGGCTATCAGCGGCCCGCTGGATATCCGTGGGGATCACTCAGACTTGTATTATGGTTTGAATACGGGCTGGGTGATTTTGACCGCAAGCACGCCGCAGGCTGTGTATGATATGAACATCATGGCGCTGAAAATCGCAGAGCACAGTGATGTTCGGCTGCCTGTGATGGTCGCTTATGACGGTTTTTACACGTCCCATCAGAAGCGTAAGGTGCAATATTTTGCCGATGCCGAAACCGTGCGCGGTTTTGTGGGGCCGAACCCGAATCTGAATTATCCGAATATTTCCGATTTTGACCATCCGGTTACTGTCGGGGCGCATATGAACGGCGATGACCTGACGAATAATCATGCTCAGTTATCTGAGGCGTTAAAGCTGTCAGAAGGAGTATATGAGCAGGTTGCCGCAGAATATGCCGCATTATCCGGGCGGGAATATCCGATTTTGGATCTCTATCATATGGAGGATGCCGAGGTTGCAGTATTCCTGCTGAATTCGGCGGCTGAATCGGCTAAGGACGTAGCCGATCAGCTCCGCGCGCGCGGCATTAAGGCCGGTGTGATTCGTCCGAATATCATTCGGCCGTTTCCGGCCGCGCAGCTGCGCGAGGCATTGCGCCATGTCAAGGCGCTGCTGGTGGGTGAACGTGCGGATTCGTACGGCGCCGATGGCGGTAATTTGACGCACGAAATCAAGGCGGCCTTGCAGGAGGACCCGCTGAACCGGACGCTTGTATTGTGCCGCATTTTTGGCTTGGGCGGCAAGGATTTTTATGCGGAAGACGCTGAGGCGTTCTTCCAGCTTGCGATTGAGGCGGCGGAAGCCGGACGGACCGAGAAGCCTTTTGCTTATTATGGGCTTAATCCGGGGTCCCCGGACAAGGTCATGCCGCAGGTTATGCAGCCGCCACGGGGAGATGCGTACCGTACGGGTCTGATTCAGGTTACGCCGGATGAGGCGACCGGGAAGCTCAAGGTCAAGGTGCCGCCGCTGCGTTCGCTGACGACCAAACCACGCCGTCTCACGCCGGGTCATGGGGCGTGTCCGGGCTGTGGAGCGCTGTCTGCGTTGGAGCTGTTTTTCAAAGGCATCGAGGGCGATATCGTCGTGTTGTTCCAGACAGGCTGCGTATACGTGGTCACGACTGGTTATCCGTATACATCACACAAGCAACCGATGATTCATAATCTTTTTCAAAATGGGGCTGCTACGCTCTCTGGAGCGCTGGAGGCTTACATGGAGATGAAGCGCCGTAATGAGATTGAGATGGCAGATGATCCGACCTTTATTATGATCAGTGGTGACGGCGGGATGGATATTGGCATGGGTTCGGCTGTCGGGGCTGCTCTGCGCAACCATAAGCTGATTATGCTGGAATATGATAACGAGGGGTACATGAATACAGGCTCGCAGCAATCGTACTCGACTCCGGTAGGCCACATGACGAGCACATCAGGTGTAGGGAAGATGCAAAAAGGGAAGCAGGGTCACCACAAGGATACGGTGCAAATTATGGCAGCCTGCAACATTCCATATGCCTTCACCGCAGCCGAAAGCCATCCGCAGGATATGCTGCGCAAAGCGGCCAAGGCACAATGGTATGCGAATAACGTGGGGACGGCTTATGGTAAAATCCTGTGCGCCTGTCCGCTGAACTGGAAATCCGAGGATAGACTGGGTACCAGTATTGTGGGTGCCGCTGTGGAATCTTGCTTCTTCCCGCTGTACGAAATTGAGCAAGGCAGTACGACGATTACGTACAATCCGGAGGACAAGGGAAAACGGATTCCAGCCGCGGAATGGCTCAAATTAATGGGCAAAACGAAACATCTTCTCAAGGAGGAAGCCACGCTGGCTACTTTTGAGCAGGAGATTGAGCGTCGCTGGAGTATCCTAAAAAAGAAACATGAAATTTCGGAGCTATAATCCATTTTTTTGTATAATAAGCTTTCAGCATTGTTATAAGATGTTTCCATACTGGTTCGATCAAGATTCTTTGCGCTTGTTGCGCGAAGAATCTTTTTTGTCGTTTATGGGATGAAGCATAAAAAATCAGGTAATGATTTCCGATATAGGAGTGGAGGCCTACGTGAAACATGTTGAATTAGAGCTTTTTCTGAATTTTAAGATGCAATGAGGTGCAGGTATGATTAAGCTGAATACAGCTGAGATAATCGAAATTATAAAGAAGCAAATTCCCAAGGTCATGAATATCACGCCAGTGGAGCTGAAATTTACGGATGACTTTGGACGGACATCGCTGGCAGCGACGGATCACAAATTCACGCTGACGAACCAGCATTATTCTGCCAAGGTGATGGATTGTGTACTGGAGACGCAGGTGCGCCCCATTTTAATGTGCGAAATTATTTATTTTCTGAAATGTGAGTTTATCGACGGGCATGTTGATGTACGACTGGATTACGATATATGCGCGGAGGGTGGTCCTAGACCAACCGCTTCAGCGGTCATTACGTTCGATCATGCTACGCAGCTCGGGGTCGAAGAACTGGCCGATCTGATTGATCTGGCGCTTCACATGAATGATAAAACATGGTTTGAAGAGCTTTCCAGCCAATATGTTAAAACAAAAACAGAAGCGTCCATTAGATAACTTGCTTTTTTTAGAAGTCGGTGCTAATATACGAAACAAGTTTAATGCTAATTTAATTGAATAAGAGCAAGATCCTTCGGGGCGGGGTGCAATTCCCCACCGGCGGTGATGACGTGTCTGTAAATCGCTTCTGCGATGAACAGTGCGACTTAGTCCGTGACCCGGATGCTGAGCGATCAGCAGAAGGTGGACCTGGTGCAATTCCGGGACCGACAGTATAGTCTGGATGGGAGAAGGATACGAAGCGCATGTGCATGACGTGACATGTGCCGATTTTTAGCATACGTAATGGTACGTACGGCTTATTTCGTTGCAGATGGCATACGGAAGATTGCTTGTTCATCAAGCTTTTTTCGGAGGCTCTTCTGAGCGTATTTGGTTGTATGCTCATTCATGCTTTCTATTGGCAAACTTATCATTCATGTGGTCTCAAGATGTATATGGACTGCGCCTGTATAATACAAATTCGACTCTCATCACCCCCATGACGGATATGTTCCGGACTGGGGGTTTTTTGCGCTTACGCCTGTTGAATCAGGGATAAACTGAACTTTAGATGGAAAGGAGTGAAGGCATGTTTACCGGACTGGTTGAGGAAGTGGGACGAATTCAGCAGATTTCCAGAAGCGGAGAAGCGATGGTGCTGGGCATTACGGGTTCTGTGGTATTGGGCGATTTGAAAATAGGAGACAGTGTTTCCGTGAATGGTGTTTGCCTGACCGCAACACAGGTGGGTACTAAGGATTTTAAGGTAGATGTAATGCCGCAAACCTTTCGCAGCAGCAATCTGAAAGAATTGAAATCCGGTAGCCGGGTCAATCTGGAGCGGGCTATGGCGGCGAATGGCAGGTTCGGAGGGCATATCGTACAGGGACATGTGGATGGAACGGGCACGATTCGTCGGGTGACATCAGACCAGAATGCGGTTGTGTACGAAGTTACACCTACAGATCAGGCAATATTCAAATATATTCTTCTCAAAGGCTCGATTACACTTGACGGTATCAGCCTGACGGTTGCCCAGCGGACGGGAGATACCTTTGCCGTATCTATCATCCCCCATACCTTATCCGAGACGGCCTTGCATGCCAAACGTGAGGGAGACACCGTCAATATTGAATGCGACATTTTAGGTAAGTATGTGGAGCAGCTTTTGAACTACGGGAAATCATCGGTGACGGAGGGACTGGAAAAAGCTCCTATGAGTCTGGATTATTTGGCGAAGCACGGCTTTGCCTGATGCCACAAGAAATAAGGAGGAAAGCGTAATGGAAAGCGGGAGCAGAGAGAGCCATTCAAATATAGCGGCTGACGTAGTGGAATATGGTGTGCTGGAGCAGGAAGTGGAAATTCGTCTGGATTCCATTGAAGAAGCGCTGGAGGATTTAAAGAACGGTAAAGTCGTGATCGTGGTGGATGATGAGCAACGGGAAAACGAAGGCGATTTTATCGCTCTGGCTGAAAAGGCGTCCCCCGAGGTCATAAATTTCATGATTACCGAAGGCCGCGGGTTGGTCTGTGTGCCGATTACAGGGCAAAGAGCCAAGGCACTGGGATTACAGCCGATGGTGGAGAAGAATACAGATTTCCACAGCACAGCCTTTACCGTGTCGGTGGATCATAGAGAGACGACAACGGGGATTTCAGCAGCCGAGCGTTCATTGACCGTGCGTGCGCTGACCGACGAGATAGCCACAGGGAGCGATTTTCGCAAGCCCGGTCACATGTTTCCGCTGATCGCTCACGATGGGGGTGTTTTGCAGCGTGCGGGTCATACTGAGGCGGCTGTTGATCTGGCCCGGCTTTGCGGCTCCAAACCCGCCGGGGTCATTTGCGAAATTATAAAGGAAGATGGGTCCATGGCTCGGGTGCCTGATTTGGTAGTGATCGCCAAGCGTCATCATTTGAAGCTGATCAGTATTCAGGCTTTAATTGATTATCGTCGTCGTTTGTCATTGTAGGTTCAGTTTTGTCACTCATTATTTTAAAAAAGAGAGGTTGATTTATATGGCACGTTTTCTGGAAGGTAATCTCGTATCGGATGGTTTGAAGTATGGTATTGTAGTGGGTCGGTTTAATGAGTTTATTACAAGTAAGCTGTTAAGCGGGGCAATCGACGCACTTCAGCGGCATGGAGCAGAGGAAGATGAGATTGATGTGGCCTGGGTACCAGGCGCTTTTGAAATTTCACTGATTGCTCAAAAAATGGCTGCAAGCGGTAAATACGATGCTGTGATTACGCTGGGTACGGTGATCCGTGGTTCTACCTCGCATTATGATATCGTCTGCAATGAAGTGGCCAAGGGTGTGGCGGCAAGCAGTCTGAAAACAGGTGTGCCTGTTATTTTCGGTGTAGTGACGACGGAAAACATTGAGCAGGCTATTGAGCGTGCAGGTACGAAGGCTGGTAATAAAGGCTGGGATTCCGCACTGGCTGCGATTGAGATGGCGAATCTGGGCAAGCAGTTCTAATTTTGCGATTACCTGAATAGAACGGCATAACGATAGCCGGAAAAAGGGATTGGATTGTTAAGCAAGGCGATGACGTATATACTACAGAAAGAGGGATTGATAAAGTCGAGCATAAGTGCTAACGGGGAAAGGTATTGTTGAATGATGATTGGAGTAAGGCAGGGGGAAGCACATTGACAGTCGTAAATTACAAGCTGGAAACATTCGAGGGTCCGCTGGACCTGCTGTTGCATCTGATTGATAAGGCCGAGATCGATATTCAGGATATCCCGATTAGTGATATTACCGATCAGTATATGGCTTTTTTGCACAGTATGCAGGAGCTGGAGCTGGACATTACGAGCGAGTTTCTGGTGATGGCGGCGACGCTCTTATCCATTAAGAGTAAATTGCTGCTTCCCAAGCCACCTGTAATGGAATATGATGACTTGGACTTTTATGAAGAAGAGGATTATGATCCACGGGATGAACTGGTACGCAAGCTGGTGGAGTATCGTAAATATAAAGGGATTGCCCGCCATCTGAGCGAACGTGAATGGGAACGAAGTCTGATCTATGGCAAGGAGCCGGAGGATTTGAGCGAATTCCTGCCCACCGAGCCCGCCAATCCGGTGCATGGGCTACATGCAAGCGATTTGGTCGCGGCCTTTCAGCGTGCGCTGCGTAAAGCAGAGCGACGTACAACGGTAACCCGTATTCACCGCGATGAGATTTCGGTCAGGGACCGTATTCGGCAGGTCATTGGGGCGTTGGAGCTGGTAGGTACGGGAGGACGGCTTCTGTTCTCCAAGCTGATGCATGAGGATATGTATCGGCATGAAGTGGTAGTCACCTTTTTGGCTATCCTCGAACTGATGAAAATGAAGCAGATTTTCTGCTATCAGGAGAAGCTTTTCGATGATATTGTAATGGAGTGGAGAGGGGATTTACGGGTTAATGGATTATCTGAAGCTGAAATCAATTATTGAGGGACTGCTGTTTCTCGCGGGAGAGGAAGGGTTGTCCGCCAAGCAGATCGCCGACATTATAGAGCAGCAGCAAGAGCTGGTTGAACAGAGTCTGGAGGATATGAAGCAGGATATGGAGCAGGGAGGAAGAGGTTTGCAAATTGTCCGTATCGCCGGGCATTATCAGCTGGCAACCTTATCCGAACATGCACCTTATTTTGAAAAGCTCGCCTATTCTCCAGCACGTGCTTCGCTGTCTCAAGCGGCTTTGGAGACACTTGCCATTGTAGCCTACCGTCAGCCCATTACAAGAGTTGAAATCGAAGATATTCGCGGTGTCAAATCTGAGCGGGCTATACATACTCTGGTCAACAAGGAGCTTATTGAGGAAAAAGGTCGGGCTGAGGCCATAGGACGGCCGATTTTGTATGGAACGACGAAGTCATTTCTGGACTATTTCGGTTTGGGTTCTTTGGCGGATTTGCCGCAGCCTGAGCTGTTTGAGGACTCGGATAATCTGGAGGAAGAGACACAATTGTTGTTCGAACGTTTGGAGAACAGCCAGCCGGATATGAAGGATACGGAGTCTTGATGCCTGGCAGAAGCCTGTTTTACGGGTTCCTCTTCATGGCTACAGGTTCGAAATTTAGAAAACAGCCAGTCCTCGCATAATGGGGCTGGCTGTTTAGCGTTTCAGGATGCATGTTTTCCGGGCGAAGGGTCATACTATTTTTGCCATGGTATATCCATGGAGAAAAAAGGAAGGGAGGACTCGCCAGTGTGGAAATGGATCGGTATCGCCATCATCGTCGTTTTGTTACTTGTGCTGGCTGTTCTGCTCTCTCGTATCCGATTGAAGCTGGATATTGCCAAGCATGATAGTGATGACCGGGCGCATCTGGAGATCAGATTTCTGTACGGGTGGATTAAAATAAATTATGACATTCCGGCTATTCTGCTGGCAGGTTTGCAAAAAGGGCTTCTCTATCGACTCGATCGCAACAAAAACATACATAAAACGGATGCCACCATTGACAGCGGCACCATTGATAAAGAGAAAATGAAGCGATTTATACACGATGTTCGGATACTTCTGAAAGGAACGCGGTCCTTCCGTCGATGGATACGTCATACGCTAGCCCATGTGACGATGTCGAAAATGGAATGGTCCACCAATATCAGTCTTGCTGACGCTGCTTATACGGCTACCTCTACCGGTATTCTGTGGGGGCTGAAAACAGCACTGATCGGTTTTGCCTCCAGCTTTGTGCGCATGAACTGCACACCCAAGCTGTTTGTCGTGCCCTATTGGGTGGATCGTCTGCGTTTTACTACCACTTTGACCTGTGAGGCAAGTATTTCACTGGGTTATGTCGTTTATTCGATGCTCATGCTGGCTTACCGCATATGGCGCGTACCAGGCGGTCCAGAGGCGTGGAAACGTGTATTCTCCAAGAAACCAGTAAAGCATGAGGAATAATGAGCCATACATATTTCCTTGAACCCCTGCGCACAATAGCGAAAGAAAAGGCAGTCTACGCTTGAACAAAGCAGAGGAGGAATAATCATGTCAGATCACCCGATTCAAGGGCTCATGCAAACCGCAATGGAGAACATCAAAGCCATGGTGGATGTGAATACGATTGTGGGAGACGCGGTGGAAACACCCGATGGTTCCGTTATTTTGCCGATTAGTAAGGTGGGATTTGGCTTCGCAGCCGGGGGCAGCGATTTTAATGTAGATGAAGAGGCTCTTCATACATCATCGTCGTCAGGTACTCACAGCAGCAAGGAAGGACATCCTTTTGGTGGCGGTAGCGGTGGCGGGGTATCCATTCATCCAATCGCTTTTCTGGTTGTTGGCAAACAAGGTGCACAAATCGTTCCGCTGGATAATCAGACTCATCTGATTGAAAAATTGATCGACTCTACACCATACCTGATTGATAAAGTCCAATCTATCTTCCGGAATGCCGACGTGGATATGCATACTCCGCCTCCTCAGGTCCCGGTAGATGTTAACACAGATCACAATCACACTGGTCCGGCTTCTTTGTAAGGGTTATGGAGTAGGATTTTTAGCACAGGAGGGTATTCCAAAGCCAACTATTGGCTAAGGAACACCCTCCTTTTTACATACACCTAACTATCATACTTTTATGCACGGATATACTGTCTTCCACCAATACTCGCATGTATACGGGCAGGGTACTCTTGTGAAGGGCTTAACACAAGTTCTTTTTCCCGGTTTCCTTCAGGGGCAAACTGCGACAGATAGGCAAAATCGGGGTAGATCACTTCATTTGTCAAATAAGCAGAAGTGGTGGCCCCCGGTCGTCGATGACGATTGAGGGAGTCAATGATGCCTTCCGCTGTTCGAATGCCAATGCCGTGACCATAAAACGAGTCTTCCCTTAGCTTGACAACATTTTCTCCTTTCCACTCTGGCGTTTCGGGTGATACATTGGGATTGTTGAAATACAGGATGTCGCCAGGAACAGCCTTGTGACTCCCTTGCTCCTGTATGAGTCTGAGATCACTGTCATAGTGCCAATCATACAGCAGCATATCAGCAAAAATCCGATTAAATTCACTTTCCAGAATGGAATCCAGCACTCCTTTGTAGAGTACAATGACCATAGCGGTCGCACACTCAAAGGCATATTTATGTCCATTCACAAAAATATCCCTGATCCCCTGCGCCGGAGTGATACCTGCTTTGATCTGAAATCCGCCTTTTTCCGTCAAATTCCAAAATTGCTCATTACAGCGTGCGGTATCAAAGGTGGCAAAGGATACACCGCTTCGATTCAAAGCTTCCGCTGCCTCGACAATTCGGCTTCTTAAGATCGTTTCAAACTGTTGCCGCTGCATGTGGGCACCTCCATTCATTCATCAAGTTTAGTAACTATTATATATATGTCATCTGGAGTGCAAGTTGCCTGGTTTCCTTCAAAAAGTAAGCGGAAGAAAGGGACGGTACACCCATATTCCTGGAGGGATTTTCTGTTATAAAGGTGGACATACTTTGAACAGCTTGGACATAGAATGTTACAAGACTTGTTCAAAACCGGAGGAATCCAAATGTTTAAAAGAAAGCCGAAAAACTACGCAGGATACAGCCAGCTTTTGCCTAAGACACGCGTTTTTGTGTTGCCGATGGCACTGCTGCTCGTCTTGACATTGCCACTCACACTGCTAAGTACGCAGGCTGCTTGGGGAGCAGTGAAGAAGGAGGAATTCCCACCTGCTTTTACTACACATGCACAGGCCTCATCTCTAATGGATGTCACATCAGGAAGAATCATATATTCCGCCGAGGGTGACCGAGAGTTGCGTATTGCCAGTCTGACCAAAATTATGACCGCGATCGTAGCCATTGAACATGGACGCTTGCAGGATCCGGTAAAGGTGAGTCCGACGGCTTTTGCCAAAGAGGGCTCCTCGCTTTTTCTCCAAAAGGGTGAACAAATGACACTGGAAAATATGCTGTACGGCTTGATGCTCCGTTCTGGTAACGATGCGGCTTCCGCCATTGCTGAGCATGTGGGAGGGACGGAGGAAGGATTTGTTCATTTGATGAATGAGAAGGCGGTTGAGCTTGGACTAAGCCATTCCCACTTTGCTAATCCGCATGGACTGGATGCCGAGGGTCACTATTCCTCTGCCAATGATTTGGCTCGGCTTACCGCTTATGCGCTGCATAATCCGACCTTTGCCCGCATTGTGAAGACGGAGTTAAAAAAAGCGCCTAATCCAAATGAATCATGGGATTATTCATGGCATAACAAGAACAAGATGCTGAGGCTCTATGAGGGAGCTGATGGTGTGAAAACGGGTTATACAAAAAAAGCGTTTCGCTGTCTGGTCAGCTCAGCCACACGGGACGGTCGCCAGCTTGCTGCCGTTACCCTGAATGACGGAGACGACTGGAACGACCATGCTCGCATGCTCGACTACGTTTTCCAATATTATCCACTCATTCCGATTACGGACAAGCAGCAGCCGATTGACGGTTATCCGCTGCTGACAGGCACAAGCTTTGCCTATCCTTTGCATGATGGGGAGAAGGAGCAGCTGCACAAAAGACTGGTCCTGTATAAAAAGGCCACGTCTGACAGAGCTGACGTATCCTTTGGTTTGCGGGGACGTGTCGAGTTCCTGCTGGAAGGCAAGCTTATTGGCTCGGTTCCTGTGTATGACAAAGGGAGCTTGCTGCCCGTCCGAAGCACAGTACAGCCACAACAGGAAATTCCGACAGCACAAGCTCCTGCAAGCCGTGGCATCCAAGAGCGTACCTGGACGAGCGGATGGAGCGAGATTTTAAGAAATCTGTTCGGAGCATAGGGGTTTGGTTACATTCATCGGTGAAAGGGAGTGATCGGCCTTGATCCATCTTATATGGGTGGCCCTGATTTGTATTGGATTTGTGTTTGCCGCCGCTCAGGGAAATATTGAAGTGGTGACCAAGGCGGCATTTGATGGGGCGGCTACGGGCGTTACGGTATGCTTTGGACTGATTAGTGTGCTTGTATTTTGGATGGGGATGATGAAGCTGGCGGAAGACGGTGGGCTTTTGCAGAAAATATCCAAACTGCTCGCCCCGTTAGTAGCCTTTCTGTTTCCTGATGTTCCGCGTAATCATCCGGCAATGGGGTATATCTTGTCCAATATGAGCGCTAATCTGCTCGGGCTGGGAAATGCGGCGACCCCGATGGGCATCAAGGCGATGCAAGAGCTGCAATCGCTCAATCCCGACAAGCAGACCGCTACACCTGCTATGTGTACGCTGCTTGCTTTGAACACGGCCAGCATTACGCTTATTCCAACCACACTGATCGCGATCCGGCTCAATTATCATTCTGCCAATCCGACAGAAATCGTTGGGACAACGCTGGTGGCGACTGCCATAGCCACCTTTGCCGCGATCGCGGCGGATCGCTGGTACCGTAGCCGAGAGCTGCGTCGTCCTCCAGCCAGTCCACCTTCCACATCATCATTGCCGTCACAGAAAACACAGGCTCCACAGGGCACGCCAGTAGCTGCGTCCTCTCCGGCTACGCCGCCCGTTTCTTCACCTGCCGTTCAGGGAACTGGAATGACGGCTGCCAAGGGCAGAAACACCACTTGGAAAGGATGAGGGAGGCATGCTTTATTTCATTAACCTCGTATCGACGTGGGCCATTCCGGTTATTCTTGCCTTTATTCCTTTATATGCTTATGCCCAAAAGGTACCAGTCTACGATTCCTTTGTGGATGGAGCCAAAGACGGCTTCTCTACGGCCATCAGTATCATTCCTCATCTCGTAGGCATGATGGTGGCTATCAGCATTTTTCGAGCGTCCGGCGCTCTGGATTACCTGATATCCTGGGTAACGCCATGGATCAAAAGCTGGGGCGTACCTGGTGAGGTACTGCCATTAGGACTGTTGCGCCCGTTGACGGGCACCGGCTCGCTTGCGTTTACGACGGATCTGATCCGCACGTATGGCCCGGATTCCATGATCGGTCGTATTGCCTCCACGATACAGGGCAGCACAGACACGACACTCTATGTACTGACTGTATATTTTGGCGCGGTAGGTATTCGAAATGGGCGTTATGCCTTGAAGGTGGGGCTGTTTTCAGACGTGGTCGGTTTTGTGGCAGCGATTGCGATTTGCCTGCTTGTCTTTTGATTCCTGCATTGATTTGTGAACGGGGCTTGTGATTTTGTTCATGGATGGGTATCATTAGCATGAGGTGAATTAGCGAACATGGAAAGATTGCAGAAAATACTGGCCCAGGCTGGTGTAGCTTCCCGACGTAAATGTGAGGAGCTTATTCAGGCGGGTAGCGTGGAAGTGAACGGGGTTACCGTAACAGAGCTGGGAACGAAGGCAGACCCTGATCAGGATATAATTACGGTAAAGGGTAGACCAATCAAAACCGAGAAAAAAATCTATTTAATGATGAACAAGCCTAAAGGCGTGATTACGAGTGCTTCCGATCCGGAAGGACGTAAAATCGTGTCCGACTATCTGAAAGGCGTTAAGGAACGCGTCTATCCGGTAGGTCGTCTTGATTACGATACGGAGGGGCTGTTGTTGCTCACCAATGACGGCGAGTTCGCCAATCTGCTCACCCATCCGAAGCATCATGTGCCCAAGACGTATGTAGCGACAGTCAAAGGCGTTCCGCACGGAACCGAGCTGGACAAGCTGAAAAAAGGGATCGTGCTGGAGGATGGCATTACCGCACCCGCTGAGGTAGAATACAAGGATGTGGACCCGAACGGCAAAGAGTCTGTGATCCAGATTACTATTTATGAAGGCAGAAACCGTCAGGTCAGACGAATGTTTGAGGCCATTTCCCATCCGGTCATCAAGCTTAAACGAATTGCCTTCGGCGATCTTTTGCTGCAAAACCTGAAGCGCGGTCTGACGAGACCCCTTACTAAGGACGAAATCAACCGTCTCATTCAACTTGCACAGTCAGACAACACGAAAAAGAAACGGACAGGACGGGGGTCATAACCCCGGCCTTTTTGGTGTAAAGAGAGCTGAATGAACAGAGTAAGGTTTGACCGGACACGGGAAAATAGTAAAATAGAGAGAATGCTTTTTTTAGCGAAGGGGCTGGGAATATGTCAGAACAAAGCAACCGCATATTAATTGTAGATGATGAAGAACGCATTCGCCGCCTTCTGCGGATGTATCTGGAAAAAGAAGGATATGAAATTGATGAAGCTGAGGATGGCGAAATTGCACTCCAGAAAGCGACTGCAAGTGATTACAGCATTATTCTGCTCGATGTGATGTTACCGGGCATGGATGGAATTGAAGTTTGCACACGTTTGCGACAGACCAAAGCTACACCTGTGATCATGCTGACTGCCAAAGGCGAGGAAGTGAACCGCGTACAGGGCTTTGAAGTCGGGGCCGATGATTATGTGGTCAAGCCTTTTAGCCCGCGTGAGGTGATTTATCGGGTGAAGGCGATTTTGCGCCGTTCGTCAGAAACTGCTTTTTTGACCAAGGAGACGGTGCCGAGCAACAGCATTGTTTTTCCGAATCTTATTATTGAGCATGATGCGCATCGTGTAAGTGCAGGCGGGATTGAAATTAGTCTCACTCCTAAAGAGTACGAGTTGCTGCATTATTTGGCTGTATCGCCGGACAAGGTGTTTTCGCGCGAAGAGCTGCTGAAAGACGTATGGAATTATGAATTTTTTGGTGATCTACGAACGGTGGATACGCATGTCAAACGGCTTCGTGAAAAGCTGAACAAAGTATCACCGGAGGCAGCGGCTATGATTACAACGGTTTGGGGTGTCGGCTATAAGCTGGAGGTTCCAAAATAACGTGAGCTTCTGGAGATCGCTGGTAGGCAAGCTGTGGATTACCATCATTTGTTTGGTAGGCTGTGTGCTTATTTTTCTGGGACTTTTTTTGTTGCCTTACATCAACAGGAATTTCGCCGCATATGAATCGACGGAAATCAAGCATTTGTTCACCTATACATGCATTGTCGGCTTTTTACTTACGACTTTTTTTGCTCTGTTTCTTTTTACTAAAATCACG
The DNA here is from genome assembly GCF_050467685.1 of Paenibacillus sp. NRS-1782. Taxonomy (NCBI): domain Bacteria; kingdom Bacillati; phylum Bacillota; class Bacilli; order Caryophanales; family Paenibacillaceae; genus Paenibacillus; species Paenibacillus sp. NRS-1782. Next base: position 128,706 of record NZ_JBITPH010000051.1, on the reverse strand, counting down.
CAGCCTATGCAGCTGTTGATTCAGGCGGCGAATGCGATCCGTGAGGGAAGATATGATACACGACTTTCGCTGGTAACAAGTGACGAGATTGGCGAACTGGCGAAAACTTTTAATCATATGTCTACGGAGCTGGAAGCGACGATCCGCAGTCTGAATGAGGAGAAGAATCATCTGTCCAGCGTGCTGAGAAGCATGTCTGATGCTGTAATGACCTTCGACAGAAGCGGACAAATCATTTTGACGAATCCGCCTGCACAAATTCTGCTGGATAGATGGAAAAAGCTGGAGTGGCAAGAGCATGATCAGGAGGAATTCGGAGTGTCTGTACCTGGGCCGTTGCTGCCGTTGTTCCACACCGTTATGGACAGGGGAGAGGACGCCGGAGACTATATTCATGTAAAACAGGGCTCTTGGTCGGTACAGATGGCGCCGTTGTACACGGATAATGTGATTCGTGGCGCTGTCGCTGTGCTCAGAGACATCACGGAGGAAGTCAAGCTGGAGAAGATGCGGAGTGACTTTGTTGCTAATGTGTCCCATGAAATTCGTACACCGCTTTCCATGATGCAGGGCTACAGCGAGGCCTTGCTCGATGGAATGGCTGGTTCACCAGAAGAATCCGAGGAATTGGTGCGGGTCATTCATGATGAATCGTTGCGTATGGGAAGACTGGTCAAGGATCTGCTTGATCTGGCTCGAATGGAGGCAGGTCATACAGACATGCACCGTCAGGAAGTGAATGTCAATGAACTGATCGAGCGTGTTCAACGTAAATTTACGGTGCGTTCGAAGGAACAGGGGCTGACGCTTGATTATTATCATGAGCAAGGTCAGCCTCTACTGCTACCTGAAGCAGATGAAGACCGATTGGAGCAGGTGCTGACCAACTTGTTAGATAATGCGTTCAGGCATACGCTCGGTGGAAAAAGTGTTACCATTAGTGCGGATCAGATTTTGGGGGAACGGCATGAGCTGATTCGCATTCGGATTAAGGATGAAGGTGTGGGCATTGCCAGTGAGGACCTGCCTTATATTTTTGACCGCTTTTACAAGGCAGACAAGGCTAGAGTACGGGGCGTGGACAAAGGAACCGGTCTTGGGCTTGCTATTGTCAAAAATATTGTAGAGGCTCACGGAGGCTCTGTCTCCACAGCCAGCGTATTGGGAGAAGGGACGGAGTTCACTATTTTGCTGCCGATCTCCAAAAAAACAAAGTCGGGCTCTGTAACAGGCTTGTAAGCCAACAGAAGAATGTACCCCGGTTCGCAGGCATCCTCGGAAGAGGGTGCTTTTTGTTGAAAAATCAACATTTATCTTGTTCAACGTGGAACATTCAGCTTCTCAGAGCAGTAGGTCTGATGCTGGTATTGGGAATGAGGCGTGAATATATAAAAAAGACGCCCGGTTCGCCGGACGCCTCTCTGATTAGGTAAAGCATGTTAACATTATTCAGCAATGCTGATACCTTAATCGAGTACTACTTCTTGAGCGGTATTCAGTTCAGGCAAGCCAACCAGTTGGATCAGCACGTCTTTAGGAACGGCTTTATCAACGGTCAGAATCATGATGGCTTCACCACCGATAATTTTACGTCCTACCTGCATGGAGGCGATATTCACGCCGTTCTCCCCAAGCAGAGTGCCGACACGCCCGATAATGCCGGGTTTGTCATTGTGGGAGATGAGCAGGAAATGCGCTTCTGGTGCCACGTCCACCGGGAACTGGTTCAACTGGACGATACGTTCGCCATAGCCTGCGAGCAGGGTACCTGCTACACGTTGCTCCTCTCCACTTTGCGTTTTGAGCGTGACGGTGATCAGGTTGGTAAAGCCCTTGGTAGCCGGAGCCTGAGACACGACAAGATGGATGTCACGTGTTTTGGCAAGGTGGACAGAGTTTACAATGTTAACATCGCTGCCCAGATGGCGACTGAGCACACCTTTCAAAATATAACGTGTCAGTGGTTGTGTATCCACTGAAGACAGATCACCTGCGTAATCCACCTGGATTTCACGTACAGCCTGATTCGTCACTTGAGCGGCAAAGCTGCCCAGCTTCTCGCCAAGCGAGAAATAAGGCTGCAATTGCGTCATCACGTTGGATGGCACCGGAGGCATGTTGACCGCATTTTTGAACGGCTCATCACGCAAAATGTGCAGCACCTGCTCGGATACGTCGATCGCTACATTCTCCTGAGCTTCTACCGTGGATGCACCCAGATGCGGAGTAACGATAATTTTCGGATGGCTCAGGAAAGGGTGATCCTGTGCTGGCGGCTCCGATTCGAATACGTCAAAGGCTGCGCCGGCAACGATGCCTTCATCAATGGCTTCAACGAGAGCCATTTCATCGACAACGCCGCCGCGGGCACAGTTGATGATACGCATCCCTTTTTTCATCACTTCAAACTGCGGACGGGCAATCATATGCTTCGTTTCCGGTGTTAACGGTGTGTGTACCGTCATGAAATCCGCGTTGCGGATAATTTCGTCCACACTTGCCAGCTTGATGCCCAGCTTCTCAGCGCGTTCTTCCGTCAGAAACGGATCATAGCCGAGAATGCTCATGCCGAAGGCTTTGGCACGTTTGGCCACCTCGCTGCCGATGCGTCCCATACCGAGTACGCCAAGCGTTTTGTTACGCAGCTCAACACCGAGGAATGTTTTACGATCCCATGTACCGCCGATGGTTTTGGCATACGCCTGTGGAATATGACGCGCCAGAGCCATCATCATGGCAAAAGTATGCTCACATGTCGTAATTGTGTTGCCGTCAGGGGCATTAATGACGATAATTCCGCGTTGTGTTGCTGCTTCCAGATCAATATTGTCCACTCCGACACCAGCGCGTCCGACAACCTTGAGGTTCTTACCTGCTGTCATGATGCGTTCTGTTACCCGGGTTTGGCTACGAACGAGCAGTGCATCATAGTCACCAATAATTTGAACTAATTCGTCCTCGCTGAGACCTGTGTTCTTGTCCACCGTTACATCGTCTGCATCCATCAGTTGCTGGATGCCCAGGTCACTGATCGGATCGGATACTAAAACTTTAAACATTTGGTTTCCTCCTCAAAGTTAACTTCTTTTATGGACAGGATGTACTTCAACTGAAATACATTCCATAAAGAACGTGAAAAAAACTTGAAATGCTTCTGAAAAACAGAAGATCGCGGACAGCACTAACGTGATAACGCATTGACGCAGAAAAGGGGTAAAATAGCATTTGGCACCAAGCTGACGGTTAAAAAGGTCATATGCAGAACCGCTTTGCGGTTTGCGGGCATCAAAAAAACTCCCGAATCGCATACTATCTCCATAGTAAGGGACGAGAGTTTATCGTGGTACCACCCTAATTCGCAGCCGTTTCACAACGGACTGCCTTCAGCGGTCATAAATATGACCGAAAGGATAACGGTTTTCTGCCGATTGCATCTAATGCCGGGAAATCATCCGAGGCTTCGGTGCAATAACTCAGGAGCGCTAAAAGTAATTACTCCGCCACCGGCTTCCACCCAAGCACCGACTCTCTGAAGACGAAATCAAGACCTTTTCTCCATCATTGTTGTTGTCGCTAATAATTTTTTCATAATGTATCATGGCTTACATGGACATGTCAATAGGACATGTGACATGCGTGGACACCGGGCTAGATACATAGCTGCAGAATAATAAGTTTTAAGCCTTCTTGAATCCGTTCGACTTTTTGGCTATGATGCTTAAGAAGACTATGCAGAGGACTAACTACTATGAAAAAGCTTAAAGTGAAATGGAAAAGAGCGCAAATTCATGAATTGAATGACCGCTTGCTGCTTTACAATTTGTATCTAACCCAGGGACTGACCCTGATAGTCGGCGCAATCTGGATTATTTTTCAGAAAAGAAATGTGCTGGAGTTGTTTGCGTGGCCGAACAGTCTGCATGTCTTATGGTGGGGGTTGGGACTGGCTGCGGCTATGCTGCTAGTGGACCTGCTCCTGTCACGGGTTATGCCCGAGGATGCTATGGATGACGGGGGCATTAACCAGATGCTGTTTCAAAATCGACCCATCTGGCATATTGTATGTATAGCAGCCATCGTTTCGATCTGTGAGGAACTATTATTCAGGGGGGCGATTCAGTACAGCTTTGGGCCTTACTGGACAAGTATCTTGTTTGCGGTCATCCATATCCGGTATTTGCGGCATTGGATTCCGACAGGCTGGGTTTTTCTGAGCAGTTACGGTTTGGGGTACATATACGTGCAGACCGGTAGCCTGTGGGCGCCGATCATTTGTCATTTTGTGATTGACCTCATATCCGGTTTGGCGCTACGCTTTCGGAGGTATGAAGCATGAATCAGGAACTTAGCAGAGTGCAGACCTATGGCACCCGCCGAAATGGACGCAAAGGCAAGGGAGATAACAGTCCAAAACCAGTTCGCTCCCGTGCTTCACGTCCCGCACCGGAATGGACTGACGTTGCTGCTGCACCGGAAGTTGCTGTGACGATGGAGGATGATGCTCCTGTCAGCGAGTACCAGACACGGGCAGAAATGTTTCCGTCCCGCCGTATCCGGGTGAGTAAGTGGTTTTTAAATTTTTTGAGCACACTTTTTGTGCTCATTACAGCAGCATTGCTGTGGTGGGGCATCAAAGGGGCACCACCCATTAGTAAAATGCTCTGGTAATTATAAACCAGTGTGATCGCTTGTGCCTAGAGTTATTTATAGGTGCAGGCACTGCAAACGGTATACTAAAAGAGCCTCCTTACCCGCTTATATGACTTGCGGGAAATGGAGGCTCTTTTGCAATCGTTTAGGATCGGTAATAGAAGCACAAGGGCCTGTTAGCTGGCAGGTACCTCAATACTTTGTGGATCGACAAATTGGTAACCCTTTTGCTCCAGACGGGTCAACAGGCTATCCAACGCTTCTGCGGTCCATGGCAACTCATGCATTAAAATATTGCTACCCGGATGCAATTGCTCCGTAACATTCTTGAGAATTGTATCCGTTTTATTCGGCTGTCTCTTTTTCATTGTCCAATCGAGCGAACCAACGGACCATGTCGTATATAAAAGTCCGTAATCCTTGGAGACCTTGCGGCCGACATCCCCACCTGCACCATGAGGAGGACGGAAGAACACAGGCGTTTGCCCCGTTGTTTCCTCAACAATTTTTTGCACCGATTCAATTTGCTTTTTCACTTCGGCCTCCGATTTGTTCTTTAGCACAACGTGATCCCAGCTATGGTTGCCGATAGGCTGCCTACGGTCATGTATGAGCTTGAGCTGCTCAGGGTGCTCCTTCACGCGGTAACCGTTTACGAAGAAAATGGCTTTGGCCTTGTGCTTGTCCAGAATATCAATGATTTTGTTGATCATGACCGCTACCTTGGGTCCGTCGTCAAAGGTCAGTAAAACAATCTTTTTCTCCGCCTCTTGTTGGTTAGGAACCACGTTGTAAGCCTTGTCCCAATGATACGTTTTGTTAACGGTATCCGTTGAATTTGTAGCCTCGTTGCTGTCGGCGACAGTCTTGCCAGTTTGCGGCGTTGTTTGGGCTATTAAGTTATTACCATGATTACTGCCTGCTTGCTCACTGTTGTTGGTTGGGGAAGAAGCTGCGCCCAGACCTTTGTCTGTGTTGTTACTGGTTTCAGACGTTGTATGGGTCTGGTTATTGCTTATGACTGCCGATTCTGGCTTGGGCGCAGCGCAAGCACTTAGCAGCAGACATGCGGTCAACAAAATGGCTGCTGTTTTTGTACCCATTAACTCACCTTCCTGTATTTATACCGTATGAGTTTGTCTCTGCTGACGAACACTATGCTTGATTCTACCACAAAGGGAGGTTCTAATTTTGAAAACATCTTCGTTTTTCCTGGGAATCGTTTTGGGCGCAGTGGCGAGCACTATGATCTCCCGTAACCGCAGTATGTTAGGCTTATCTATGGACATGGATGGAAAAAAAGGCGGTAATTTGGTTCAAAAAGCCCGTACCAAAATGATGGACGCGGCGTTCCCCGGAATGGGTGATATTACGCTTAATAAGCAAGACACCCATAAGGATCAGGATCACCGTTCCACAACAGATAAAACAGCTCATAGCGCCCATACAGCCCAAACTAAAGAAGAAAATATGAAGCTGATTAAAGATTTTATCAGCACCAGTCCCGATGTTAAGCGTGAGGTCGAGCAAATCCTGAAAGAAACTCATACAGCCGTACCGGGTTTGTAACCCGGAACCTCTATCCTGAATCATTTTGCGGCTTTTTTGTAAAAGCCGTTCAAATGATTCTTTTTTTTATCATTTTTATTGCGTGCATTTACGATTATAAAATGATAACATGATTACATAGAACCATTTTCTTCACAAGCACCATAAATGCATCATAATCTGTTAATAACACTCGGCTGCCAGGAGGAGGGTCCAGTATGAAAATAGAAAGATTAAGCCAGGACAAGATACGGATTTTCCTTACCTTTGATGATTTGAGCGAACGCGGTATTCAAAAAGACGACATGTGGCAAGAGATTCCAAGAGTCCATGAGCTGTTCACCGAAATGATGGATCAGGCATATAGCGAGCTGGGCTTCGACGCCACGGGACCTTTAGCCGTCGAAGTATTTGCGCTTCCTGCTCAGGGTATGGTAGTTATCGTCACTCGAGGGAAATATGACCACCAGCAATATGGTTCGGGTCCTGATGATGAGCTTCCAGAGGAAGTATATGAAATGGAAGTTACGCTGGAGCACAGCGATTCCATCGTCTACGCGTTTAGAGATTTCGAAGTACTCATAGAAGCGGCTCACATGCTCCGTAGTAACACCACGGATGCAGGTAAGCTGTATCATTATAGAGGAAAATGGATTCTGCATTTGGAACCGGAAGAAGTAGAAGAGTCCAAGCTTGCGGCCTTGATCGCGGTTCTTGCTGAATTTGGGGAAGGCTCATCCGTAACACCGGCAATGCTGGAGGAGTATGGCAAGCTGGTCATTCCTGAACAGGCGATTGATGTCATCTGCACTCATTTCGACAGCCGCTCTTAATGAGCTTAAAGAAAAGTAATATCGAAGTGACTTTGTCGGCTCTGCGCTGAATGCAGGGCCGACTCATTTTTATGGAGGGATGATCGGTGCTTCTGTTTTCTGTTTTAGCGGCAGCAACTGCGCCGGGTCTCGCCTTATTAATGTATTTTTACTTGAAGGACAGATATGAATCTGAGCCGCTGCACATGGTTATCAAAGTGTTTTTGCTCGGCTTTTTGGTGGTACTGCCTGTCATGATTTTTCAACGTGGGTTGCTGCTTTGGCTGGGGGATAGCACGTTATTTCAGGTATTCGGCATTTCGGCCGGAGTGGAAGAGTTTTTCAAATGGTTTTTGCTGTACCACTTTATATATAATCACACCGAGTTTGATGAACCTTATGACGGTATTTTGTATGCCGCCGCAATCTCCCTTGGATTTGCAACCGTTGAAAATCTGTTGTACGCATGGGCAGGCCACGCTTCTGTTAGTATGATGCTGATGAGATCATTGCTTCCAGTATCCGGTCATGCGATGTTTGGAGTCATGATGGGCTATTACATGGGGAAGGCCAAGTTTTCAGAGGACTGGAAAAGCAAATATATGTTGCTTCTGTCACTGGTACTTCCGTGGTTCTGGCATGGCATATATGACCTGATTCTAACGACAATTTCGCATGACTGGATCTGGTTTATTATTCCTCTGATGGCATTCCTCTGGTATGGAGGGATGGCGAAAATCAGTAGGGCCAACAACCGCTCTCCATTTCGACTATTCAAACGGGAAGAAAAGGTTAATATGTAACGAATTGGGGCACACTGATCTGACAAACCTGTTAGAGAGAGGTGTCTTTTTTTTGCGTATTAAAGTGAGAATACATTGTAAAAGGTGTGGTGAACGTTTCGTACTGAGAGGACGGATGGAGCAAGGGGGTGTTCAGACCGGCTTTAAGCGCTGTATCTGCGATCACTGTGAGTTTATTATCGAAGTTATGGAAAACCATGCATAAGAGAGCATTCTTCTTGTCACACTATCGTTAGTGTACTTGAAGAAAGGAGACTCCCAAAATGTATAGACGACTTAGTACCGTAATGTTTCCGATTGTGACCCTGATTATGATAGGAGCTTTTGTGTGGGGTTATCGGGAAAGCCAGATGAGAAAAGAGGTGTCTCTTCAGGCAAATAGCATGTCGATTAAAGCGGAAAATCAATACCAGCGTGCGTTCCATGATTTGTCGTTTCGTATGGACCAGTTGCACTCCCAACTTGGTAACGCGGTTGCTGTCCATAATACTTCACACGCGATGCATCGCAAATGTTTGATGAACGTGTGGAGGATTACAAGTGAGGCCCAAAATGATGTTAATCAGTTGCCTCTCAATATAATGCCATTTAATCATGCAAAGGATCTGTTGTCGCATCTATCTGCATTTGCGTATCAGACGTCTGTCCGTGATTTGGATCACGAGCCATTGAACGAGAAAGAATTATCAAACCTGAAAACCTTATACACTAATTCCAGAGAAATTTCGAAGAATATGCATGAAGTCCGGCAAAAAGTCCTCAGCAAAAATTTGCGTTGGATGGATGTCGATACAGCGCCAGGCTCAAAGACCGGGCCTAAGGACAACACCATTATTGACGGCTTCCAAACGGTAGACAAAAAGGTGGAGAACTATAAGGAGCTGGATTGGGGACCATCCGTGGCTAGCATCTATAATAAGCGCTCTGTGAAGAAGCTGAGTCTTCCTGCTGTGAACGCGGAGCAAATTAAGCGGAATGCGGCAGAATTTACAGGGAAACCGGAAAGCCAAATCCGTGTCCATGAAAATGGTAAAGGAACGGAATGGGCCTCTTATACAGCTACTCTGAATAACAATCAGAAGCCTGTAGCCAGCATGGACTATACCAAAAAAGGCGGCAAGCTTATTTCTTATCATGATATGAGAACGGTTGGCCCGAAAAAATCAACTCGCAATGAGGCAATCCGCTATGCGAGTGAATACCTCCAACGTAAGGGATATCCGGGGATGAAGCCTGTTTCTTATGATGAAAGTGGAAATTTAGCCAGCATCACATTTGCCACTCTACAAGGGGATGTGATCATCTATCCAGAAAAAATCACAGTTAGATCCGGTCTGGATAACGGGCAAGTGATCGGTTTTCAATCAAGTGACTACGTGTACGAGCACAGCCATCTCCGCCGTATTCCGAAGGCTAAGCTGGATGTGAAGGCAGCACGTGCGAAGCTGAACCCTGAGTTTCGTGAGACTTATCACCGGAAAGCGCTAATTGAAAATGAACTGTCCAAAGAAGTTCTGTGTTACGAATTTGGCGGGAAAATCAACGGTTCCATTTATCGAATCTACATTAACGCTGACACGGGGATGGAAGAAACGATTGAGCAAGTTAAAGATTCGGACGAACCGGCTTCTGGAAGTAACGTTTAAGAGTAAATAGGGTAAATACGTAAAAATGAACCATTAATCACGCTAGACCTCCTTCATTAAGGAGGTTTTTTTGTACTTTTGACATGGTTATAACAAATATAATGCTTAAAATAGGCACAAAGTCGTGGTATTATATACCTTAATAAGGCTTTTAAATGGACAAGGATGGTGGGCGGTTTGTTTCCTGCAATTAATGATGTGCTATATATACAAGTGGCTGGTACCGATCATGCGGATGAACATTTTGAATTTAAGTCGCGTATTGCGGAAGAGGAATCCCAGAACTTTCTAATAGAAATACCCATGTCCCAAACGAGCGGGCAACTGAAAAAACTGTTTTTAGGAGAAGAATTGTCGATATTTTTTATGAGCGAGGGCGGGATAAAAAACTATTTCAATACCCATGTTACTGGTTTTAAAGAGGATGTGCTCCGGATGGTCCGCATTCACAAGCCTGTCCCAGACAGCATCAGCAAAATTCAGCGTCGAAATTTTCTACGGGTTCAGGCCAACCTGGAAATAGCAGTAAAGTATGGATTAAACGAATCGAGGTTTGTAGCTGAGACGCATGATGTAGGAGGCGGAGGCGTTTCTTTTCAGACTCAAGAATCACATCACCTGGAAGAAGGTGAATCATTGTCCTGCTGGATTTTAGTCCCTTATAAAAATGGAACTCAGGAGCATGTCCCGTTCCAATCCGAAATTGTACGTATTCAGCAAATGGAAAATGGTCGCAGGCTAATCATGCTGAAATATGAGAAAATTGCTGATCAGGAGCGTCAAAAGCTTATCAAATATTGCTTTGAACGTCAGTTGGAATTCCGGGGGAAATAGCAATCATCCCGGTTTATTCTTTTTTTGTTAGCCTGCCGTTCATTTTGCATCAACTCTGAATGTGTGGTATAATTTTCACGTCGCAGGCAATGCCTGCTTTTTTCTTGAGGTTAGGTTAGGAGGAATTACCCGTTGGCAAGGCAACATGTATCTTCAAGTAATAAAATAAATGTAGCCATTGATGGACCTGCTGGTGCAGGGAAAAGTACGGTGGCCCGCTTGGTAGCGAAAGCACTTTCTTATGTCTATGTAGATACCGGAGCGATGTACCGGGCAGCAACTTGGTACATGATGTGCAGGGAAATTCCGGCGGAAAATGTACAAAAAGTGCTCCAATTTGTGCCTGAGCTGGCGATTGAATTAGTACCGGACCCTACAGGCCAAAAGGTTTATTGTAACGGGGAAGATGTAACGACAGTGATTCGTTCGATGGAAGTGACAGGCAAGGTGTCACAGTATTCGAGTATTGCGGGGTTACGTTCGCGTTTGACTGAAAACCAGCGTGAAATGGCCGCGCGTAAAGGTGTCGTTATGGATGGTCGCGATATTGGAACCACTGTGCTTCCTGATGCGGAAGTCAAGGTGTTTATGACCGCAAGTGTTCAGGAACGTGCCTCTCGCCGGTTTAAAGAACTAGGCGGAGCTGATGATATCACTCTGGAGCAGCTTGAACGTGACATTGCGGCGCGTGACAAGCTTGATGAGGAGAGGGAGGTATCCCCGCTTCGTTGCAGTGACGACGCTATCGTGCTGGATACGACCCATATGGGCATTCAGGATGTCGTCGATACTATTGTATCTTACTGCACCACGGCGAAGGATGGAGAGATCAGCCAATGATATATGCTGTATGCGTCCGTATTTTGCGTCTCATATACCGCTTTCTGTTCAGACTTGAGGCGGTAGGCAGCGAAAATGTTCCCGCTGAGGGCGGAGTACTGTTATGTTCTAATCATATTAGTAATCTGGACCCTCCGACAGTTGGCATTTTGCTGGATCGAAAGGTTCATTTTATGGCGAAAGCCGAGTTATTTAATACTCCTGTACTTGGTCCGTTGATTGACAAGCTGGGAGCTTTTCCGGTCAAGCGCGGTGGTGTGAGCAAGGAATCCATTAAGCTGGCCTTGACCATTTTGCGTGACGGCAAGGTTATGGGAATCTTTCCAGAAGGCTCCAGAGGAGCCGGAGGAATCGGTAAAAAGGGTGCTGCCAGCTTTGCGCTGCGTAGTGGAGCGGCTGCCGTTCCGGTCGCCATTGTTGGTGATTACAAGCTTTTCCGTAAAACGAAAGTGATATACGGCAAACCTGTTAATTTGGATGCTTTCCAAAAAGGCGCCGTTATCGAAGGAGATCCACTTGAGCTGGCAACAGAAGAGATTATGTCTCGTATTCGTACAATGCGAGACACCGGCAAGCCTACGATTAACTGAAAGGCTTGCATGAATTGTGTCTAATCTCGGAAAACTAGAACAGAAATTTATCAGTGTTTTGAACTCTGCTACGCGCAGGTTTAAATAAATGGTTTTTTTGAATTGAGGAGGGTATTGACATGTCGGAAGAAATTAAAAATCAAGAAGCTGCTGAAGCGGCAAATCAAGACGAGCTCGATCAAATCGTCTCCCTGAAAAAAGGTGACACCGTTAAAGGTACAATCGTGAAATTGGAAGATAACCAAGCGGTAGTAAGCATTGGATATAAATACGATGGGATTATTCCAATTCGCGAGTTGTCTTCTGGTTTGGACAACGCAGAAGAAGCAGTACAAGTAGGCCAAGAGGTTGAAGCTAGAATTATCAGCATCGACGACGGCAAAGAAAAACTTGTCCTGTCCAAACGTGCAATTGACAGTGAAAATGCTTGGGAAAAGCTGGAGCAGCTGTTTGAAAGTAAAGAAGTACTTGAAGTGGTTGTTAATGATGTCGTTAAAGGCGGCATCGTTGTAGACGTGGGTCTGCGCGGATTTATCCCTGCATCCATGGTAGAACGCCATTTCGTCGAAGATTTCAGCGATTATAAAGGCCGCACATTGCGTGTTGTCGTGAAAGAGCTGGATCGTGAGAACAACAAAGTAATCCTTTCTCAAAAAGACGTTCTAGAAGCAGAATTTGAAGCCAACAAGCTTAAAGTAATGGCTGAGCTGAAAGAAGGACAAGAAATCGTGGGTACGGTTCAACGTCTCACTCAATTCGGTGCTTTCGTTGACGTAGGCGGCGTGGATGGTTTGGTTCACGTATCTGAAATTGCCTGGACTCATGTTGACAAACCTTCCGATGCGGTTTCTGAAGGAGAACAAGTAAAAGTGAAAGTCCTGAAAGTGGACCCTGAAAAAGGAAAAATCAGCCTGAGCATGAAAGCTGCACAGCCTGGTCCTTGGGAATCTGCTGCTGGACAATTTAACAACGGTGATATTGTAACAGGTGTTGTTAAACGTCTGGTTAACTTCGGTGCATTCGTTGAAATCGCTTCTGGCGTGGAAGGTTTGGTTCATATTTCCCAAATTTCCCACAAACACATTGGAACTCCACAAGAAGTTCTGGAAGAAGGACAAGAAGTTAAGGTTAAAATTCTTGAAATGAGTCCTACTGAAAAACGTGTTAGCCTGAGCATTAAAGAAACTGAGGAAGCTCCAGAAGCTGCTCCAAGAGCAGAAAGAGCGCCACGTGCATCCCGCGCGCCTCGTGAGGAACTGAACAATCCGAACGTTTCTTTGAACAATTCGGGTCTGAGCATTACGCTTGGCGAACGTTTTGGCGATAAACTGAACAAATTTAAATGAGTTTGAATCAATACACTTTATAAGCATAACGTACACCATCGGCGGACCCAGAGGGTTCGCCGATTGTTGTTACGTGACAATATCGCTAACAGGCATGTTTTTTGCTATGATGAGAGCGGAAGAATTGACAGGAGGAGTGAATGTATGGCAAGACCCGTTGTGGCTATTGTCGGTCGTCCGAATGTGGGTAAATCCACCATTTTTAATCGGATTATCGGGGATCGTTTATCCATAGTGGAAGATAAGCCTGGAATCACCCGTGACCGTATTTATGGTATATCGGAGTGGAACGGTAAATCCTTCAGTATTATTGATACTGGCGGCATTGAGATTGATGGGGAAGATGAAATTTTGAAATCCATCCGGATGCAAGCCGAACTAGCTATAGAAGAAGCAGATGTTATTGTATTCATGAGTGATGCGAAGGCAGGGATTACGCAATCTGATGAAGAGGTAGCCCAAATGCTGTATCGTTCGGGCAAGCCTGTTATTGTGGCTGTAAACAAGGTGGACAATCTGGAACGTGCGGATCTGATTTATGAATTTTATTCTTATGGATTCGGCGACCCCATTGCCATTTCCGGTAGCCACGGTATAGGTCTTGGTGACCTGTTGGATGCAATTACGTCCAAATTGCCTGAGCTGGAAGAGGACATTTATGAAGAAGATGTGATCCGTGTTGCCTTGATCGGTCGCCCGAACGTAGGTAAATCCTCGCTCGTTAACGCCATTCTGGGAGAGGAACGGGTTATTGTTAGTGACATTGCAGGCACAACGCGTGATGCAATTGATACGCCTTTTGAAAAAGACGGTCAGAAGTATGTGCTGATTGATACGGCGGGTATGCGCAAACGTGGTAAAGTATACGAGACGACAGAAAAATATAGTGTGATGCGTGCCATGCGTGCTATTGAGCGTGCAGATGTCGTACTGGTCGTTATTAACGGCGAGGAAGGTATTATTGAGCAGGATAAGCACATTGCCGGTTACGCTTATGAAGCGGGTAAAGCCTCGCTGTTTGTTGTAAACAAATGGGATGTCGTGGATAAGGACGATAAAACGATGCGCCAATTTGAAACTAAAATCCGCGATCACTTTTTGTTCATGACCTATGCTCCGATTGTGTTCTTGTCTGCGAAAACAAAGCAGCGCTTGCAAAAGCTACTCCCTGTTGTCCAGCATGTGGCGCAGCAGCATGTCTTGCGTATTCAGACGCATTTGCTGAACGATGTTATTTCCGATGCGGTTGCGATTAATCCTCCGCCAACTGACAAAGGACGCCGTCTGCGTATTAACTATGTGACTCAGGTTGCTGTTAAGCCACCTACGATGGTTGTATTCGTCAATGATCCGGAAATGATGCACTTCTCTTACGAGCGTTATCTGGAGAACAAAATTCGCGCCGCCTTCAACTTTGAAGGAACTCCAATTCGTATCTTTACACGGCGCAAGTCTGACGAAAGTTAGGAGCGAATAGGTTGATTTTACAAATCGTTGCCATCGTACTCAGTTACTTGCTTGGCTCTGTGAGCTTCAGTCTGCTGTATGGAAAATTAAAAGGAATCGACATTCGCCAGCATGGAAGTGGCAATGCCGGCGCGACGAATACGCTTCGCGTGCTAGGAAAAGGCCCTGCCATTCTGGTACTGCTGCTGGACGTACTTAAAGGGATTGTTGCGGTGCTGATTGGGCACTGGCTTGGCGGAAATTCACTCTGGTTACCGGGTTTGTGTGGCGTTGCGGCGATTGCAGGTCATAACTGGCCGGTATATTTCCACTTTCGTGGAGGAAAAGGTATTGCTACCGCCATTGGTGTATTGGTCTCGATTGCAATAATTCCGGCATTGTATGCCGGAATTATTGCGATTCTCGCAATCGTAATTACGCGTTATGTTTCTCTTGGCTCGCTGATTTTTGTCATTTTGACCCCTTGGATCTTGCTGGTACTTGGTTATGAATGGCCGTTCTTCTGGACGGCTCTGGTTATTTGTGTGTTTTCTGTGTGGAGACATCGCACCAACATTGCCAAACTGGTACAGGGGAAAGAAAACAAACTTGGCTCCAAAGGAGGAGATCGTCTTGTCTGAGAAAATAGCTGTGCTGGTCGCGGGCAGTTGGGGAACGGCTTTGGCTTCCGTCCTTGCGGCCAATAACAACCATGTCTCTGTCTGGACGAGAAACGAACAGCAAGCTGCTGAAATCAATGAGAAGCATACGAATGACCACTATTTACCTGGCTCCATTCTGTCTGAACGGATTATGGCTACAACCGATATGGGAGTTGCGGTGTCTGGTGCTAAAGCAGTCGTAATCGTAGCTCCTTCCGCTGCTGCGCGTCAGGTGGCGCGTAGTCTGAAAGCATTCTTTAGCAAGGACATGCTGATTGTGCATGCCATTAAAGGCTTTGAAACAGAAACACTCAAACGTATGTCCACGGTGATTTCAGAAGAGCTGGAAGTCGCGGAGGGTGATATTGCCGTGCTGTCCGGTCCGAGCCATGCGGAAGAAGTAGTGCGGAAATGCCCTACGACGGTTGTCGTAGCATCATCTAATGAGAAGGCTGCACAGGCTGCACAGGAGCTGTTCATGAACTCTTATTTCCGTGTATATACGAACCGGGATTTGTTGGGTGTGGAGTTATCTGGAGCGTTGAAGAACATTATCGCTCTGGGAGCGGGGATGTCGGACGGATTAGGCTTCGGGGATAATGCAAAAGCCGCTTTGTTGACCCGTGGGTTGGCAGAGATTACACGTGCCGGAGTAGAAATGGGAGCCAATCCGTTGACCTTTTCCGGGCTTGCGGGTATAGGCGATCTGGTCGTCACCGCAACGAGCCGTCACAGCCGTAACTGGCGTGCAGGCTCGTTGCTTGGGCAGGGGCAAAAGCTTGATGATGTGCTAGAATCCATGGGCATGGTAGTAGAAGGCATTCGGACGACAAAGGCAGCCTATGCGATCTCGCAAAAGCTGGGCGTTCAGATGCCTATTACTGAAGTGCTGTACGGGGTACTATTTGAAGGACGTGACGTCCGTAAGGCCGTTGAGGCGCTCATGGGGCGCGACCCGAAAACCGAAATGGAAGTTATGCCTTTGCAAACATGGGAACAATGGCATTCGTAAAGGTTTAGCTACACATAAAAACATACAAAAGGCTGTCTCGCAAGTGGATTCTATCTACGGCTGAGACAGCTTTTTTCAGTTAGGCGTATGGCATGTCTTTTGTAAGCTTAATCACCTTTGGCCTCCACCATTCATACACTGAGTTGAGCAATGGCGGAGGAGGGGAGAATGTGAGTAAAAACTTTCCGAAAGATGCGTTGAAGGCCATTAACAAAAAAGGCGGCAAAAACATATCTGAAAATGCGGTGAAAAAGCTGGCAAGCACCGTGAAAGCGGACACGCTTCAAAGTGAAGCACAGTTGCGTCAGCTGATAAAGCAGGTATCTGCGATGGCCAACATTCCGGTGTCGGAGGATACAGTAAGGGATATTGTCGGTGCCGTCAAAAAGAGCGGAATGAATCCTTCCAATATGGAAGCGTTGATGAAAATGATAATGAAAAAATAAAAAATTCGGCCGTATACCGGCTGATTCTATTCTCCGTGAACCGAACAGGTTCACGTTTTTTTATTTTCCAGCAGATTCTCGTCTGCTCTCTTGTGCATAAAATGTCGAACTACCCACCATAACATGTTATAATGTTGCCCAACAGGAAACGGGATGATGGATTGAAAGGGAGGAAACAATGTGATGAAGGCTATACCTTCGGTGCGATTGAACAAGCTGCCTCATGAGCTGACGGCTGCGCTGAGCAGCTTGGCGGACGGCTGGGAATCCGTTGCTGTTCCGTGGATGCTGGGAGGAAGCTGTTCGCTGCTTGTGCAGGGGGTTGAGCTGGATCGATTGCCCCGAGATATTGATATTTACGCAGATATTCACGCAGCAAAGGAGCTCCATGCGAAAGCACCGGGTATAATGATCGATCGACAGCAGGTAGATCGTAGTGGTTCATACGTTTCATTACTGAGCCACTATGAGCTGGAGGGATTTCCAGTTGAGCTTGTGGGTGGTTTCGAGGTGCTGTGTGAGGGAGCTTTATATCGTTTGGAGGTCGAGCGGTTGCTATGGACGGCTGGAATCCGACTGGACCTGGGGCGTTCTTCACTGCGTCTGATGCCACTCAGTCATGAGCTGCTATTTAATCTATTACGAAACCGCTCCGACCGATATGAGGCGATTGCAGACGCCATAAAGCGTGATCCACAGCGACATATAGCCGTACTGAACCAACTGCTGATCAGCAACATTTGGACATATGACCAACTGGCTAAGCTACAAGAGCTTTTGCCGTGGCCCGAGTTGCATTTCAGAAGCTGAATGAAGCTGTAATTGGCAGGTTCGTGGTTGCTAAAAGAATGGAGGGCCGTTCATGGATGTGCATATTACGTTTAAGCCATCAGACAGGCGCGTACAGGTTGGTCAAGGCACGACATTGCTCCATGCCGCACGTAAAGCGAACGTGTTTATTCCAACCCGTTGTGATGGAAAAGCGGCCTGTCTCATGTGCAAGGTGCATATTTCACAGGAATGGGCTGTACACGCAGGCCAGCCAAGTGATGCAGAGCGCCGCAAGCTGGGATCTCTGCTGGATGAAGGCATCCGCTTGTCCTGTCAGGCTCGCGCCCAGAGTAATGTTGAGGTGATGATACCAGAGGATAAGCTCAAGGCTGCTGTTCGGCGACAGCTTGAGCGTCAGGCACAGGAAGACGAACTGTGGTAAAGCTTAAACTCATAAGCATAAGAAACAAAGGATGTTATCCGACGACTATGAAACTTATACCCTAAAGTGAACGCTCAAAAAAGTGTTCCTAATATGGGTGCCAGTTTGCTTAGTAAGTCAGAGAGACATCCTTTTTTTATTATAAATCTAGCATCGAAGTCATGGGGAATCCCCGTCACGCATATATTAGGTGAGTGGACCCAAACGTAAAATATCGTTTTGCAGTAATCTCTGTGACGTACTCTATTTTTTCGAAAAACTAAACATATTTTACGGAGGGGATACATATGATGGTATCAGTCCAAATGCATGTACGAGTTTACGCCGTTTCGCCGATTCCATCAGTCTCCTGAACCTCGGCGGCGGACGACTTCCGGGCATTTTAAAGGCTGTTCTGCCGCATCTGGGATCAAGCAGTTGGTTGAACACGAAGCGGATGCTCATTAAGCATTTTTCCTTCGGAGACTTTTGAGGAGGGGATTTCATTGGAGAAAGTGGACATTTTTAAAGACATTGCCGAACGAACCGGAGGAGATATTTATCTTGGGGTCGTCGGCGCAGTCCGAACAGGTAAATCAACTTTTATCAAGCGGTTTATGGAGACGATTGTTCTGCCGAACATTACAAGTGAGGCGGACCGTGCCCGCGCCGTAGATGAGTTGCCACAAAGTGCGGCAGGGAAAACGATCATGACGACAGAGCCTAAATTCGTACCGAATAATGCCGTCCAGATCAAAGTAACGGAAGGACTGGATGTGAATGTCCGTCTGGTCGACTGTGTAGGATACGCAGTAGAGGGTGCGAAGGGCTACGAGGATGAAAATGGTCCGCGGATGATCTCCACGCCATGGTTTGAAGAACCGATTCCGTTTCAGGAAGCGGCGGAGATTGGCACGCGCAAGGTCATTCAGGAGCATTCGACGCTCGGTGTTGTCGTCACGACAGACGGCACGATTGCGGAGATTCCGCGTAGCTCTTATGTAGAGTCGGAAGAGCGAGTCATTGAGGAGTTGAAAGAGGTAGGCAAGCCGTTCGTGCTGGTCATCAATTCCACGCATCCGCGCAGCGATGAAACACTTCAACTTCGCAGTGAGTTGGCAGCCAAGTATGATATTCCTGTCATGACGCTCAGTGCAGCAACGATGACAGAAGATGATGTTACAGGCGTGCTTCGTGAAGTATTATATGAATTTCCAGTGCATGAGGTGAATGTGAATTTGCCGAGCTGGGTTATGGTACTGAATGAAGATCACTGGCTGCGCAGCAATTATGAGAATTCCGTCCGCGATACGGTAAAAGACATTCGACGCCTGCGTGATGTAGACCGGGTGGTTGGCCAGTTTATGGAGTATGAATTCATCGACAGGGCCGGTCTGAGCGGGATGAATATGGGTCAGGGTGTGGCGGAAATTGATCTGTTTGCACCGGATGAGCTGTACGATCAGATTTTGGTCGAGGTGGTCGGGGTAGAGATTCGCGGCAAGGATCATCTGCTGCAAATGATGCAGGATTTTGCCCATGCCAAACGGGAATATGACCGCTTCGCCGAGGCGTTGGAAATGGTCAAGACGACCGGATACGGCATTGCTGCTCCGTCGTTGGCCGAGATGGCGCTGGATGAACCGCAGCTCATTCGTCAGGGCACCAGATTTGGTGTGCGGCTCAAGGCCACAGCGCCTTCTATTCACATGATTCGTGTCGATGTTGAATCGGAGTTTGCTCCGATTATCGGAACAGAGAAGCAAAGCGAGGAGCTTGTGCGCTATCTAATGCAGGATTTTGAAAATGACCCGATCAAAATTTGGGAATCGGACATTTTCGGACGCTCGTTGCATTCCATTGTGCGTGAAGGCATTCAGGGCAAGATCGCAATGATGCCAGACAATGCACGCTACAAGCTTCAGGAAACGTTGGGCCGCATTATTAACGAAGGCTCCGGTGGTCTGATTGCTATCATTCTTTAAACGTAAGTAAATGAAGATGGTGTAAGAAACAATAACGCAGAGAGCTATCCGCTCTTTGCGTTATTTTGATGTGCAATTGTCGTATTTTGTCATATATGATCGTAAAATATTTTTTGTATTTATAAAACCTATTTACATACTTGGTTTAACGCGATATATTAAGTATCAAATTTGAATCATTTTGTTGAATGAACGAGGGGGAAACGAAGCATGAATATCCAAAAAAATAAAAAGCTGGGACTAGGGGCTATGATGCTGCTGGTGCTGGTTTTGCTGGTCACTGCATGTGGTGCGCCGAAAACAGAGAATGGTGCTCAAGGGACAAGCAGTACAGGATCGAACACTACAGATGCAAAAACAGACAGTTTAAATTTAAAAGGCAAACGAGTTGCATTAATTATGGAGTTTAACACAGGAACGTTCTCACAGCAGTATGTTCAGGGCGTGGAGGAGGAGGTTAAGAAATTTGGCGGTACGCTGACCAAATTTGTGGCAGACAACGATAAAGCTAAAATGGCCTCCTTGCTCGATAGCGCGATTAATCAGCAGTTTGATGTCATTTTGACGGATCATGGTGATGCGTTGCTGGAAACAGGATTAAAAAAAGCGATTTCTCGCAATATCCCGGTTATCGTATTCGATGCTGCGGTCAACGTTCCGGGGGCTGTCGTACTTTCACAGGATGATCAAAGCATGGCCGAGCTGACGCTGGAGCAAATGAAAAAGGATATCGGCGGCAAAGGGAACATCGTAAAAGTATGGGTTGCCGGGTTTGCACCGATGGAGCGTCGCCAGGTTGCTTACGATAAGTTTTCCAAAGCTAATCCGGATATTAAAGAAATTGCAACTTTTGGCTCAGCTCAAAACCCAGCTCTGGACACCCAATCCAAAATGGAGGCTGTGTTGAAACAATATCCTAAGGGTGAAATTACAGCGGTTTGGGCTGCCTGGGATGAATTTGCCAAAGGTGCAGCACGCGCCATCCAGCAGGCTGGACGCACGGAAATTAAAGTCTACGGTATTGATATGAGTGACGAGGATCTGCAAATGATTCAGGACCCGAAAAATCCTTGGGTAGCTTCGGCTGCTGTAGATCCTACAGATATCGGACGTGTACAAGTGCGCTATGCATATCAGAAGCTGCATGGGGACAACCCGGAGGAGCAAGTGGTATTGAAGGCGGTCTATGTGCAGCGCGAAGCATTGCCGGATAAGCAAATTTCCACATCCGAGCTGTCTCAATATGTAAAAGGATGGGGCAAAAGCGAGCAAGGCTACAAGGATTGGATGAAAGAATATGAAACGGCCAAATAAACTTTAGGATAAAGCATAAGGCGCGCTTCGGCGCGCTTTTATCATAAGCAGGCGTGAGGGAGGTACCATGAGTTCACAAGTGTATACACTGGAAATGAAGAAAATCAGCAAACAGTTTGCTGGTGTGGATGCGCTGCGGTCCGTGGATTTTACGGTGCATGGCGGCGAAATTCACGCTCTGCTGGGCGCAAACGGAGCAGGTAAAAGTACACTGATGAAAATTTTATCCGGCGCGTATCGTTCCGATCAGGGAAGCATTGTAGCAGGAGGCAAGGAGCTGAGCATTGGTTCACCGTGGGAGGCGAAGAGAGCGGGGATTCACTGTGTCTATCAGGAGGTCGATTCGGCGCTTGTGCCGCAGCTGAGCGTGGCGGAGAACATTGTACTGGATGATTTGTCTGCACCTGAAGGGCGCTGGTGGGCTGCGCCGGGTTCTATGCGTAAACGTGCGCGCGAGGCGTTGGGACGGCTGGAGGCCGATATTGATGTGCGGCAATACGTTTCTGAGTTGACGTTGGCTGAAAAGCAGCTAGTACTCATTGCGCGTATTTTGACACAGCAAGCAAATACAATCATTTTCGATGAGCCTACAGCGCCGCTCAGCGAAGAAGAAACGCGGCGCTTGTTCCGCACCATCCATACGCTCAAGGCGGAGGGTGTTGCATGTATTCTTATCACGCACCGATTGCTAGAGGTCATCGAACACAGCGACCGCGTTACGGTGATGCGTGATGGGGAGCAAGTATTCACGGGTTCATCCTCTGATTTGAGTGTAGGCGACATCGTTACGCATATGCTTGGTAAAACATTTGAGGAGGAATTTCCGAAAACGGATGCTCCTATCGGTGAAACGGTGCTGGAAGCCAGAGGGCTTTACAGGGGATTACGGGTCCACGGTGTCGATTTGCATGTCAGACGCGGGGAGATCTTGTCTATCGTAGGTTTGGTCGGTGCGGGCAAAACGGAGCTGTCCCGGCTTCTTACAGGCGCCGATAAGCCCGATAAGGGGGAACTGGTCTTCAAAGGTCACTCCATTCGTCTGAGAGAGCCTGCAGACGCGATAGTTCAGGGGATTGTGTCCATACCTGAGGAACGGCGCAAGCAGGGTGTATTCATCGAAGAGACGGTAGAACGAAACCTTAGTCTTCCGCTATTGGGCAAGTTGAGTGTGCTTGGTTTTATCAGTCGTCGCAAAGAACGTACAAATGGTAACGAAGTCGTTGCTTCCCTTGGCATTAAGACGCCATCTCTGCGTCAGAACGTTAAATATTTGAGTGGCGGGAATCAGCAAAAGGTTGCGATAGGTAAATGGCTGCATTCCGGGGCAGATGTGTTTGTTTTTGACGAGCCGACCAAGGGTGTGGATATCGGGGCAAAAAGTGATATTTTTCGTATCATTGGTGAATTGGCGGCCCAGGGAAAAGCGGTCATCTATCTAACTTGTGAATTTGCTGAGGGCATCGGTATTGGTGATCGGATTGCGGTGATGTATGACGGAAAAATAATAAAGGAATTTGCGCGGGGCGAAGTGGAGCAGGAACAGCTTCTGTTGTATGCCAGCGGCGGTGAAGAGGTGCATTCATGAAGGAAAAATGGTTAAATGTCTCCTTTCGTTATGGGGCTATAGTCGTAATTATAGGTGTGTTGGCATTTTTTTCAGCCACATTGCCCTATTTCTGGACGTATGATAATTTGATGGACATTCTTGGCTCAATTGCGATTGTGACTTTTGTCGCAATTGGTGTGACGTTGTCTCTTATCGTGGACGGTTTTGATCTTTCGGTGGGTGCTACGGTGTCTCTGACTACTATTGTTTCAGCTTCATTGATGGTCTGGTATGAACAGCCTGTTGCGGTGGTCATTATTGTGTCTCTGGTTGTCGGTGCGGTGGTGGGACTACTGAACTCATTGTTGATCGTTAAGCTTCGTATTCCCGATTTGCTGGCAACCCTTGCGATGATGTATATTGTAAGCGGGATTCATAAAACGTATGCTCAAGGCTACACCATTTATAATCATATGCAGTTTCCTGATGGCAGCAAGGCGCCAGGAGAGATATCTCCTGCTTTTCTTATTTTGGGACAAGGCAAATGGCTGGGCATCCCGATTTCGGTTATTTTGCTGCTGCTAGCGGTAGCGGCAGTGCATATTTTCTTAACCTACACAAAGCATGGGCGTCAAATGTATGTGACCGGAGGAAATGAGGAAGCAGCTCGTCTGTCAGGCATACGGGTAAAAAAAGTCCGGACACTGGCCTATGTCGCTTCAGGCGTATTTGCGGCCATTGCTGGTATTTTGTATGCTTCGCGAGTAGGATCGGGCCAAATTGATGCAGGATCTCCCTTGCTGATGGAAGCAGTAGCCGCGGTTTTTGTCGGCTTTTCGGTCTTTGGAGCGGGTAAACCGAATGTCATTGGCACGTTTATCGGTGCGGTTTTGATCGGGGTATTGGTGAACGGTCTGACGATGATGAACGTGCAGTATTTTGCTCATGATATCGTCAAGGGAGTTGTGCTGGTGCTCGCGCTGGCCATCACTTTTTATGTGCTAAACCGTCGCCGTACTTGAAATTGTCTGTGGACTGTATTACTATAAACCTTGTTCCACGCAAGAAGGGTGCCATAAAACGCCAGTTTCGGCGATATTGTCTCTATATTGCGGAGGTTAGGTATATTCTATGTATATTTAACGGCGAAACGGAAACAGATGATAACATTATGCAAGGCATATGCCGCCCGGGTTATTTTATACAGGCGACTTCATATCGGTTCTACAACACCGATAACCTTAATGCTGGACTACACTTGAATTGGGAGGTGAATATTATGAATAAAACGGATTTGATCAATCAGGTTTCCGAAAGCACTGAATTGTCCAAAAAGGACGTAACTAAAGCCGTTGACGCTGTATTCGAAGCGATCTCCGGAGCGCTACAAAACGGAGACAAGGTGCAACTGGTAGGTTTCGGGAACTTTGAGGTTCGTGAACGTTCTGCACGTAAAGGACGTAACCCGCAAACAGGAGAAGAAATCGAAATCCCTGCGAGCAAAATTCCGGCATTTAAACCGGGTAAAGCGCTCAAGGACGGAATTAAATAAGATTTCTTACATATTCCCATTGCGCTGGAAAGACCGTGAATTTGATTCACGGCCTTTTCTTTTTGTCCTGTTATTCCGTAGCAGATGCTATGCGGGACGAAGAAGGGGAAGCAGTTCTGTCGTTCCATGAGGCATAGGCGATCAGCACCAGCGGTTCACCCGTCAGCTCGGCAAATTCATGCTCCAACTGCTGAAGCCGCTCTACTTGGTCAGGGCTCAGATTAGCGGGACGATAGTTTTTCATCAGAGTTGCTCCTTTCGTTAGCGGGGACTGCACGGATAGTATGGCTCGGGACCCGGTAATTGTTGCAGTTTGCGCCAAAAGCATGTGGTTGACAAAACAAGCTCGAATCTCCATCATAAAAAGTATAGCTTCGGCTCTCAGGGGGGAAATGGATATGGAAGATAACGTGAAGAGTAGTAGTGAGTACGTTGTGATTAAAGCAAAAAGCAACGGATGTCAGGTTTTTGGTTTGACAAGAGGCCAGGATACACGCCTGCACCATTCAGAAAAATTGGACAAGGGTGAGGTGCTGATCGTCCAATTTACGGATCATACCTCTGCTATTAAAATTCGCGGCAAGGCCGTTGTGATGACCAAGCACGGGGTCGTGGATACAGAGGATTAAAATGCAGGCATAGCCTGCTTTTTTTTGTTGTACAATGAGAGTGAGGACCTTTACCGTAGCAAACCCATAACAGGGTAGGGGTCAGGGGAGGCTCTGATGAAACCTTGGATTGTGCTATGCGGCTCGATTCTCCTAACCACCGCCGCTGCTGTACTGCTACCATCCTTACAGGCGCTGGATTCGGGAACCGCAGCTGTTCGGGAGACACAGGCGACGATATCGTCGCAGCAGCGGGTGCTGCTGACTGATGACAATCTGGTGGATACGCTGGAGGAGCTTTCTTTGACGACACCAATTGCCAGCGTAAGCTGGGAACATTCAGTTCTGACTCTGGATGTAAAGCTGTCCAAGGAAGAAACTGCCCCGCTTGAAATCTATCAAAATATGGCGGAGATTGCCGCCTTTAGTTTTTATGGAACAACGAACGTACGGCAATTACTGCTTCGGGTAGTGACGCAGGACGAATGGTCAGGAGAACGGCATCTTCTGCTGGCATCCGATATACGCCGGAATGAATGGACGATTGAAGCACTGGATCAGCTGAGAAGCCGGGAAGGTGCGGACTTGCCGGAGGAACTGAAAGCCCGCTTCCATATTACGGTAACTCCTATGTGGCAAAGCAGGTTTAACGGTGTATACACAAATTAGGTATTTCTGTTGTTAGACCTACAGTACTTTAGTCGCGAATCATTTTAAATTGTGATATAATATAAGGCATTGCAATTATTTGAGTACACCAGAAAGTCATGGCTCGGAGGCTTAGGATGAAACCGTATCGCGTACCCCAATTAGCAAGGAAATATGTGGAATACGACATGATTCAACAACATACGGAAATGCCGGCTTTTCCTGACAGTCGTACCCGCCTGTTGTTTATGTTTTTGAACCGGAATGCGCAGGAGCTACATGCCAGCGAGGAAGAGCTCTACGCATTGGTCACCTCGCTTTTGCAGATGGGGCTGGATACGCATGATATGATTGATACTTTATCCGGTATACGAAGTCCGGAGGAAATGCGTTCCAGACAGCTGAAAGTGTTGGCTGGGGATTATTTTAGCAGCCGCTTTTATCAGCTGCTTGCATTGGCAGGCCACATCACGACCATTTCGAAGCTGAGTGATGCTGTATGTGAAGTGAACGCTGGTAAAATGAGCCTGTATTGGGAGATGAAGCATCTCCGTCTGAATTCGGCACGGTATTTAACTCAGATGGTTCGTTTTAAAAAGGAGCTTTTTCTATCCTTTACTTCCCTTGTGGCAGAGCAGGATCGGGAAGTCTGGGAGCAGCTTCTCAACGAATTTTCCCTCTGTGATACGCTGGCAGAGGAATGGCACAAGCGTACAGGATCGGACAAGTCCCGTTTCGGATATATGTTCTGGCATGTTTATAGTAATGCTGACCAGAGCGAACGGGAACTGCTGTCTGAGAGTGGTTCAGACACTAATGTATGGTACAAGCTTGTTCTGAAGTACAAAGCCGAGGACGCGATACTGAACAAACTCCAGACGACTGTTACACACATCCGACAGATCCTGTCAGATGATCAAAATACGGGGATCGAGGAATTCGAACGCATGCTGGAGCCTTTCCTGAAGCTGCTGAATAGTCCACACCCGGTTGTGAGGGAAGGTTAGGTGAACGTCATGGGATCAAGCGACACCAAGCCGAAAGAGCAATTCGTTCATGGCGTGTTTGAAAGCATCGCGGGTAAATACGATTTGATGAACGATATACTGAGCTTTCGCAGACATAAGGCTTGGCGTAAATTTACGATGAAAAAAATGAACATGCACCATGGGAATACGGCAATCGACCTTTGCTGTGGTACGTGTGACTGGACGCTCGCGATGGCGCGTGCAAGTGAAAGTGGTCACATCGTAGGGCTGGATTTTAGCCAGAACATGCTGAATGTAGGCGAGCGCAAGATTACATCAGAAGCCCGTGAAAAGCAGATCATGCTTGTTCAGGGCAACGCGATGGAGTTGCCTTTTGAAGACAATTCTTTTGACTACGCGACGATTGGCTTCGGTCTGCGTAATGTGCCTGATTTGCGCCGCGTATTACAGGAAATGCAGCGTGTCGTCAAACCTGGCGGGCAGGTTGTATGTCTGGAACTATCCAAGCCTACATGGCAGCCGTTCAAGGGGATTTACTATGCATACTTTAAACACATCCTGCCCATGCTCGGCAAATTGTTCGCCAAACGTTATGAGCAATACAAATGGCTCCCTGATTCGTTGGCGCTTTTTCCGGGAAGGGATGAGCTGGCTGGCATCTTCCGTGAAGTCGGATTAAAGGATGTACAGGCTCATTCTCTCACTGGAGGCATTGCGGCATTGCATATTGGAATCAAGGAGAGTCAGCATGTTTAAGAAAATTGCTATTTTTTTGGAAATGATTAAAATTGAACATACGTTATTTGCGCTCCCATTTGCATTTATGGGGGCTGTATTGGGGTCAGTTGTTGTGACAGGCACGCTTCCTTCGTGGTCACAGATCGGATGGATTTTGCTGGCTATGGTCGGCGCACGTAGCGCGGCTTTCGGTTTCAATCGTATGATCGACCGTGTTATTGATGGGAAAAATCCGCGTACGGCAGGACGTGCCATCCCGGCGGGGCTGCTCAAGTCCAGCGAAGTGGTTCTTTTTATTATTGTTAGCTTGGCGCTACTATTTTGGGCATCGCTCAATTTAAGTGCATTGGCGTTCAAGCTGTTCCCACTGGCTTTTTTAATGCTTGTTTTTTATTCCTATACCAAACGTTTCACCTGGCTTTGCCATATTGTGCTTGGCTTGACAATTGGCTTGGCGCCACTGGGTAGCTGGGTAGCTGTGACTGGGCAAATAGATATGACGGCAATTGTTTTTTATCTCACCGTTGCCTTCTGGACGGCTGGCTTTGATATTATTTATGCTTGCCAGGATATTGATTTTGACCAGAACGAGGGGGTTTACTCCATTCCTGCCCGTTTTGGTATAGCAGGTGCGCTTAAAATTGCTCGTGCATTCCATGTGATTACGGCGATCGGGTTTATTGTGATGTTTTTTATTGCTGATTTAAGCTGGTGGTATCTGGCGGGCATGATTATTTCTTATATGATGTTATTTTATCAGCATTATATCGTTACTCCGAAGGACCTGAGTCGTTTGCAGACAGCGTTCTTTACGATGAACAGTGTGCTTAGCATTGTTGTATTTACTTTTACACTGGTTGATTTGGTGGTGCGTCAATACTTATGAATCATAATCAGGTGAGCAACCATCAAGGCAAACGAATCGTTATTGGCATTACAGGCGCGAGCGGAAGTATTTATGGGATACGACTGGTAGAGATACTGCTGGATTTGCAATACACCGTTCACCTGATTGTTTCCAACGCCGGCTGGCGGGTACTGAAAGAGGAATTAGGCTGGAACGTGACTGACCGGGAAGGGGCTCTGAATGACAAATTCGGAGGCCGTCCCGGTTCTCTTGTATACCATCCGTTTACGGATATTGGCGCTTCGATTGCGAGTGGCTCATATTTGGTGGACGCGATGGTTATCATGCCCTGCTCGATGGGAACATTGTCCGCAGTGGCGCATGGCTCGTCCGATAATCTCATGGCGCGTGCAGCAGACGTGATGTTGAAGGAAGGCCGTCCGCTCATTTTAGTGCCGCGTGAGACACCGCTGCATGCCATTCATTTGGAAAATATGCTTAAGCTTGCAAGGCTCGGGGTCAAAATGATTCCTGCTATGCCGGCTTTTTACTTTCATCCGAAGACGCTGGATGATATCGTACTGTTCCTCGTAGGCAAAGTATTGGACAGCTTGCGTATTGAACATCAACTGTTTACGAGATGGGGGGATTCCGATGCCGACACCGGACACCAAGACAATCACAATCGGAAAAATTAAATATACAAATGCTTGGCCCGTTTTTCATTATTTTAATCCTTCACACCTCCTCCATCCGGCGGAGCTGGTTTCCAGAGTCCCGGCTGAATTGAACCGCAGTATGCTGAAAGGAAATCTGGATATCAGTGCGATGTCCTCCTTTGCTTATGCATCCGGTGCCGAAGATATGCTGCTGTTGCCAGATCTGTCTGTCAGCGCAGACGGTCCTGTGCAATCCATTTTGCTGTTCTCTCGCAAGCCGCTCGATGAAATTAAAAACGGAACAATTGCGTTGACGAATACATCTGCTACATCCGTGAATTTGCTGAAAATTTTGATGCAGAAGGCGTGGGAAGGCCAACCTTCTTATTTCGACTGCGAGCCGGATTTGGATTTGATGCTGGAGCAGGCGGATGCGGGGCTGTTGATTGGAGATCATGCAATCAAGGCATCCTGGCGGCGTGATGGTCTGTACGTTACGGACCTTGGAGAAGAGTGGAAACGCTGGACGGGGTACAGTATGACCTTTGCCGTATGGGCAGTACGCCGTGCTTTTGCTACACAGAATCCTGATGCGGTGACTGAAGTAGCGAATGCATTTCGTGCAAGCAAGCGGCGCAGCCTGTCTGATCTGACGTCTGTTATCTCCGAAGCCTGCAAGGAAATTGGAGGTCTGCGGGATTATTGGGAGCGCTACTTTACTAATCTGTGTTATGATTTTGGAGAGAAGGAACAAAAGGGTTTAGAGCTATATTTTCAGTATGCGCATGAACTGGGGCTGCTTGACCGACGAGTGAAGCCGCTTCTCTGGAGTGACAATACGCTGACACGGGTGAAAGAATGAAACGATTGGATTTGTTTGGTTTATTAAAGAAGGATATGAACTTCATAGAAGAAGAGCTGTACCGCAGCATCGACAGCACAGAGCCGTTGATTAATGATACGTCGCTTCATCTGCTCAAAGCGGGAGGCAAGCGTTTGCGGCCGGTATTTGTACTGCTGGGAGGCAAGTTTGGGGAATACGATCTGGACAAGCTCAAACGCATAGCGGTACCGCTGGAACTGATTCATTCTGCTTCCCTCGTTCACGATGATGTGATTGACGATGCGGAGATGAGGCGCGGCCAGCCAACTGTGAAGTCCAAATGGGACAATCGGGTGGCCATGTACACCGGAGACTACATATATGCACGTGCGCTTTCGATCGTCGCGGGACTGCCGAATCCAGACATTCATCGGGTGCTGTCCAAGGCACTGGTGCAAATGTCCATCGGTGAAATGGAACAAATTCGCGATTTTTTTAACGTGGATCAGAGTGTACGTAATTACTTGCTTCGCATACGTCGCAAAACGGCATTGTTGATTGCGGTCAGCTGCCAATTGGGAGCTATGGCTGCGGGTGCGAGGGAAAGAGTAAATTCTCTTTTGTACACCTATGGCTACAATGTAGGTATGGCCTTTCAAATTCAGGATGATTTGCTCGATCTGTGTGGCACGGAAAAAAAGATTGGCAAGCCGCCGGGCAGTGATATGAGGCAGGGGAATATTACGCTTCCGGTGATTTATGCGCTAGGACAGCCTGAGCTGCGTGACGATCTATTGGCTGAAATCGGTCGTATTCAGGCTGGGGACGGGCAGGGAGATGCTCGCAAAGCGGTGGATATGATTAAAAAAAGTGAAGGAATCGCTAAAGCAGAAATTCTCGCCGACCGATATATAAAAAAAGCGCTATACGCGCTGGACTTACTGCCAGATGTCAAAACGAAAAAGACGCTGCGCGATATTGCTCATTTTGTTACCCGCCGCTCCTACTAAAGTTGTGTCTTGGGACTGCTGTGACAAAATACTTTAACCGTTTCCAAGCTTTCTGTTATAATACAGATTAGTACTGTATAAATACATTAGATTGGATTGGGAGTGAGTCGATGGATCGTACGTTTTTGATGGTTAAACCGGATGGAGTACAACGCGGACTAATTGGACGTATTATTAGTCGTCTGGAAGACAAAGGCTTCAAAATGACGGCTGGTAAGCTTGTGCAGGTATCTAGAGAACAGGCGGAACGGCATTATGCGGAGCATGTGGGCAAGCCCTTTTTTGAAGAGCTTGTAGGCTTTATCACTTCTGGTCCTGTATTCGCCATGGTTTGGGAAGGGGATAACATCGTTAGCCTGTCCCGCCTGCTGATTGGTAAAACACAAGTGACAGAGGCTCTTCCGGGTACGATCCGGGGAGACTTTGCTGCACATACACCGTTTAACCTCATTCACGGTTCAGATTCACCGGAGAGCGCGGAGCGCGAGATTGCGAATTTTTTCACGCCGGAGGAAACCGTTCGGTATGAAAAAAGTGTGGCGACCTGGGTGTAAGTTTAATTTCGAATGAAGAAGGATGGTAGCATGACGGATATGGAACTGGGTCAGACGGACCCCGATTACACAGCGTTTATCCGCAAAATCAAGGACAGCACAGGTATTGATCTTGCACAATACAAGGAAGCACAGATGAAAAGGCGGTTAACGACGCTTCGCAACAAAAACGGGTTTCCCAGTTTTGTTTCTTTTTATGATGCCATGATGAAAGAAAAGCCCCTGTTCTATGAATTTCTGGATCGGATGACGATCAATGTTTCAGAGTTTTGGCGTAATCCCAATCGGTGGGAAGTACTGCGGGATACGATTTTGCCACAGCTGCTTGCAGGTAAGCAGAAGCTCAAGCTGTGGAGTGCGGCCTGCTCGACTGGCGAGGAGCCGTACAGCTTGGCTATGGTGCTAGACGGCAAGGGAATTTTGGGGAATTGCTCCATTACGGCCTCTGACATTGATGACGGCGCACTGGCTAAAGCCAAGGAAGGCAGATATTTGGAGCGTTCGCTCAAGGATGTGCCTGAACAGGTAGCTAGTAAGTATTTCAAGCCGGATGGTGCGATGTATCGAATTGACGACCGTTTGAAGCAGGCTGTGAAATTTCAAAAGCAAAATTTACTTCTGGATCGGTTTGAGGACGGCTACGATCTCATTATCTGCCGTAATGTCATGATTTATTTTACGGAAGAGGCCAAGCATAAGCTGTACCAGAAGTTTGCTGCCAGTCTTCGTCCCGGCGGTGTGCTGTTTGTCGGCAGTACAGAGCAAATTTTTTCTCCAAACCAATATGGTCTGGAATCAACGGAAACCTTTTTTTATCGTAAAAAAGCATAAGCCTGGACATATAGTCCATTGTTTTGTAGCTAGCTGTGCCTAACAACGAGTACGTTGGCTGTTGTCTTATCAGAAGCGCACGTCCTTTGGCTTTGACCAAAGGGCGTGTTTTTTTGTTTATCTGCACTCTCGTGGCTTTTCTTGTCAAAGAAAGGTGCGTATACTATAATGAAGCACAGTTAAAGATTTTAGCGATGCACAGTTTAACAGTTTAAAGGGGGAACGCGTCATGAGTTTACGTTACTTAACCGCGGGGGAAACGCATGGTCCCCAGCTTACTGCGATTGTAGAGGGCATGCCGAGCAATTTAAAATTGGATTTTGAAGAATTGAATTTTCAGCTACACCGTCGTCAGAAGGGGTATGGACGGGGTCGGCGTATGCAGATTGAAAAGGATACGGCCAACATTGCCGGAGGCGTTCGTCACGGGTATACCACAGGTGCGCCGATTGCTCTGATTGTGGAAAACAACGATTGGAAGCATTGGCAGAACATTATGAATATTGAGCCCATCGAAGGTAGTGACGAGGAAAAGCGCCGGGTTCACCGTCCGCGTCCGGGTCATGCAGATTTGAACGGCGGATTGAAATACAATCTGAAGGATCTGCGCAACGTGCTGGAACGTTCCAGTGCCCGTGAGACGGCAATTCGTGTTGCCTGCGGCGGTTTGGCCCGTCAATTGCTGGCAGAGTTTGGAATCAAGGTCGCTGGTCAGGTTATCCGCATTGGAGAAATCGAGGCACCTCACCGCGAATTGCCGATTGACGAGCTGATTGCCGTGACAGAAGCTTCTTCAGTGAGAGTAACCGATCCGGAAATCGAAAAGAAAATGGAAACCTACATTGATCAAATCAAGCAAGAAGGCGATTCGGTTGGTGGCGTAGTGGAATGTATTGTGGAAGGTGTTCCCATTGGTCTGGGCAGTCATGTTCAGTATGATCGGAAGCTGGATGCACGCATTGCCCAAGGAGTCATGTCCATTAATGCGTTCAAAGGCGTGGAAATCGGTATTGGCTTTGAAGCTGGAGAACTGCGTGGTTCGCAGGTGCATGATGAGATTTTGCATGATGACGAACGTGGATATCACCGCCGTACCAATCGTTTGGGCGGTTTCGAGGGTGGCATGACCAACGGAATGCCTGTCGTGGTTCGCGGCGTGATGAAGCCGATCCCGACGCTGTACAAGCCGCTGCAAAGCGTGGATATTGATACGAAGGAAGCGTTCACCGCTCAGGTTGAGCGTTCGGATGCGTGTGCGGTACCAGCGGCAAGCGTAGTCATGGAGCATGTCGTAGCCTGGGAGATTGCGAAGGCTTTGCTTGAAAAATTCGGCGGGGATTCGATTGAAGAGATCCGTGCGAACATTGCATCCTACGAAGAACAACTGGGACGGTACTAAGATGAGTACGCTGACGGTACAACTTGGAGAACGTTCCTATCCCATTCATATCGGGCGTGGACTGCTGCATCGGGCCGGAGAGCTTTTGAAGGAACGAGAAATTGCGCAAAAAAGTCCATTGTTGATTGTTTCTGACGAACACACAGCAGAATTTTATTTGGCGACACTGGAGAGCAACCTCCAGGCAGCAGGATACATGACGGTTTCCTACGTCGTTAAGCCGGGTGAAAAGTCCAAATCACTTGCTGTGTATGAGCAGGTGATTACAGCAGCTATCGAGGGCGGTTTGGACCGAAATTCAGCTGTTATCGCACTTGGTGGTGGTGTAGTGGGCGATCTGGCAGGATTTGTGGCAGCTTCTTTTATGAGAGGCGTCAAGTTCGTACAGATTCCAACTACAATCCTTGCGCATGACAGCAGCGTGGGCGGTAAGGTCGGCATCAATCATCCTTTGGCGAAAAATATGATTGGAGCCTTCCATCAGCCGGAATTGGTATTGTATGACGTGGATACGTTGTCTACATTGCCTCCGCGTGAGGTATCCGCTGGGCTGGCTGAAATGATCAAGCATGGCCTGATCTGGGATGCTGAATTTGCCCAGTGGTGCCGTGATCATGCAACTGACTTGCTGGCTTTGGATGCAGCGGCCCTGGAGTATGGTCTGGAGAAGGGCTGTTCTGTGAAAGCCGAAGTGGTGTCGCGCGATGAACGTGAAAACGATTTACGCGCTATTCTAAACCTCGGTCACACCATTGGTCATGCGATAGAGGCGATTGCGGGGTATGGCGAGTTTTTACATGGGGAAGCGATTTCTATTGGTATGGTCGGCTCTGCACTTCTGGGTGTGAAGCTGGGGGCAGATCCTTCTTTGGTTACAGAAACGAGGGATATGCTCGCTTCGCTTCGTCTACCGACCTCTCTTCCCACTCATCTCGAAACAGATCGTCTGCTGGATGCGATGATGCATGACAAAAAGTTTAAGGAAGGCAGTATTACTTTTGTCGTCCCACGCAGCATCGGGCGTGTGGAGGTAGTGAAGGATATTTCCGTCTCTTACATCCGACAAGTAATTGAACAGCTAAAAGAGGAGGCGTAACGATGTACAATCGTGGAATTCGTGGGGCGACGACCGTAGCGAACAATGAAGAAAACGAAATTTTAGAAGCGACATGCCTACTGTTAGATGAAATTGTGTCCTACAATGGAATTCAGCCGGAGGATATTAGCAACGTATGGATTACGGTGACCCATGATCTGAATGCTACTTTCCCGGCAAAGGCGATCCGCCAGCTTGACGGCTGGGATATGGTTCCGCTTATGTGTTCGTTAGAAATTCCCGTAGAGGGCAGCTTGCCGAAATGCATCCGTTTGATGGTACAGGTGAATACGGTTAAAACACAGCGGGAAATCAAACATGTATATTTGAACGGAGCGCAGGCACTGAGACCGGATTTGGCATCCCAAAGGAAGTAATCGCCCGTTTTTAAAGTTGATGGTTGCCAAAGTAACATCGTATGAGATATAGTGTGTGTAGCAGAGTTGAGTAGAGTTAGGCAGAGTTGAGATGAGAAGAGTGCAGTTGAGCCAATTCCATATGAAGATTACAGAGACCAGCGGTAGCGGGTAAGCTT
This sequence comes from Paenibacillus sp. NRS-1782, assembly GCF_050467685.1. Classification (NCBI taxonomy): domain Bacteria; kingdom Bacillati; phylum Bacillota; class Bacilli; order Caryophanales; family Paenibacillaceae; genus Paenibacillus; species Paenibacillus sp. NRS-1782. Next base: position 93,745 of record NZ_JBITPH010000051.1, on the reverse strand, counting down.
TTGTCCACGGAGAACCTTCCTGGATGGAGAGGCTTATTTGAAGTAACCCAGGTTATGCAAAGGGATGAGTTTATTACTTTGTATATTTGCTGTAGTATTTTGCATATGGCAGCATTCTTATAATTTCAATAACTGACAGCCTCTACCTTCCGGGTAGAGGCTTTTTTTATATTCTCTCCTTTGGGTTCTGCGCCAATTTGGAAAGGAAGTGATCTCATGTTAACGCCGCATGTGGAGCAAGTGATAACGATGGCGAATGAATTTAACCTGATTCCTGTGTACAAAAAAGTGCTGGCCGATATGGAGACGCCGATCCGGATTTTCCGTCGGTACGCTGAGCGGGACCGGGCCTTTCTGCTGGAGAGTGTAGAAGGAGGCAAGCAGTGGGCGCGATATTCATTCATCGGGACGGACCCGTTCCTGATGGTTTCCGGCAAAAAAGACCGTTTGATTCTGGAGCAGCATGGTAAGCGACAAATATTAAACGACAAGCCGCTTGAAGAGCTCAAGGCCTTGCTTCGCAAGTACCGCAGCCCGAAGCTGAAAGAGATGCCTCCATTTACAGGCGGGGCTATCGGATTTTTTGGATATGATCTGCTGCAATACTACGAAAAACTGCCAGAGCATTCAGTAGATGATTTGAATATGGATGACATTCGTTTTATGTTCTGCGATCAAGTTATCGTTTTTGATCATGTGAAGCAGCAAATTTTGCTGGTGGGCAATGTTCATGTAGGAGAAGGCTTCCGCGATGAGGACATCCGTGCTGCTTATGCCGAGGTGGAGCGCAAGCTGGAGGCAACAGCGCAGTACCTGCGTAAGCAAACACCTCCAGAGACGATGGGAGCAGCCTCTATTCCTGACGATGTGGAGTTGGGAGAGATTCAATCGAATGTAACGAAGGAGCAGTTTATTTCAAACGTGGAGCAGGCGAAGGAATATATTCGCTCAGGCGATATTTTTCAGGTTGTGCTATCCCAGCGCTTTCACATTGACACAGAAGCCTCTCCTTTACAGGTATACCGCGTGCTGCGCACGATGAACCCGTCTCCTTATATGTATTATTTGAAAATGGATGACGAGATCATCGTGGGCACTTCGCCGGAGGCACTCGTCAAGGTGGAAAACGGTCGGGTGGAAACCCGTCCTATTGCCGGAACGAGGCCGCGTGGCGTGACGGAGACAGAGGATATAGCGCTCGCTGAAGAGTTGCTGAAGGATGAAAAAGAACGTGCCGAGCATCTGATGCTGGTCGATTTGGGAAGAAATGATCTGGGACGTGTATCTCAGTTCGGTACGGTCAAATGCGATACGTTTATGGAAATTGAACGCTATTCCCACGTGATGCACATTGTATCCAATGTATCGGGGGAACTACGGGAGGATAAAGATTTCTTCGATGCTTTCCTGTCCTGCTTGCCAGCGGGTACAGTATCAGGGGCTCCGAAGCTGCGGGCGATGGAGATTATTGCCGAGCTGGAGCGGGAAGCGCGTGGGCCTTATGCAGGAGCCATCGGATATTTAGGCTTCTCGGGCAATATGGATGCTTGCATCACGATTCGTACGATTGTGTTTAAAAAGAACCGGGCCTATGTTCAGGCGGGTGCAGGGATTGTGTGGGACTCGGTTCCAGAAAGCGAGTATCAGGAAACGGTGAACAAGGCCAAGGCGATGCTGAAAGCGATCCGCACGGCTGAAGCGATGTTCCCGGCGACGGTACAGCCCTACAACAGCGTCATCAATCAGGATTATTTGTATACTCCGTAGCACACAAAAAATCTGATTTTTAGGAGGAGACGACGATGGAACGACATGACATGATGCAAGTAGGGTTAAGCCGGGTCATTGAGGGGCAGCATCTTTCACGTACAGAGGCCCGTAGCGTGATGGAACAGATTATGAGTGGAAATGCCACGCAAGCGCAAATTGGCGGGTTGCTGACGGCTTTGCGCATCAAGGGGGAGACAGTGGAGGAAATCACCGGATTTGCTGAGGCCATGCGCAGCTACGCAAGTCCCGTGCAAATTGGAGAAGGTGATACCCATTTGCTGGACACATGTGGAACCGGAGGTTCGGGTATTCACAAGTTTAATATTTCCACGATATCTGCTATTATTGCGGCTTCTGTATCTGTACGGGTAGCGAAGCATGGCAATCGCTCTGCAAGCGGACGTGCTGGGAGCGCCGATGTGCTGGAGGCCCTCGGGGTCAATATCCATTTGACGAGTGATCAGGCGCGGTCATGTCTGGATCGCATCGGCATCTGCTTTTTATTTGCGCAGTTGTATCATCCATCTATGAAGCATGCTGCCGCTCCACGCCGGGAGCTTGGAGTACGGACGGTGTTTAACATGCTTGGTCCCTTGACGAATCCGGCAGGTGCGGATCGGCAGTTGCTGGGGATTTATGATGCGGGAAAAACGGAAGTGATCGCTGAGGTGCTGAATCGACTCGGTTCCAAGCGGGCCATGGTCGTCAGCAGTCTGGACGGACTGGATGAAATCAGCATTTCAGCACCGACACAGGTATCTGAGCTAAAGGATGGTCAGGTTCATACGTTTGAGCTTAACCCGTCGGATCTGGGTTTGCAGACGCACCGTCTCGATGAAGTGCTGGGTGGAGATGCACAGGTTAACGCGGACATTATCCAAAGGATTTTGAACGGGGAGCGCGGAGCTTATCGGGATGTCGTGTTAGCGAATGCTGGTGCGTGCATCTATGTTTCGGGCGCAGCAGCAACCTTGACGGATGGAGTAGCACGGGCAGCGGAAGCGATTGACTCGGGGCTGGCCCTGTCCAAGCTGGATCAATTAATTCAGGCAACGGGGGAATATCAATATGTATCTTGATCGAATTGTAGTGACGAAGCGACAGGAAGTAGAGCAGCTTAAGGAGCATTTTCAAATCAGTAAAGCCGAACGATTGGTTGCCGATTTACCTGCGACGAGAGGATTCGAGGATGCTATAGCTCTGCGCCGCAATCGTCCGCTCGGACTGATTGCCGAGGTGAAGAAGGCTTCCCCCTCCAAGGGGTTGATCCGACCGGATTTCCATCCGGTGGACATTGCACGGGCATATGAGGAAGCTGGAGCGGATTGCATTTCTGTCCTGACGGATGTGACGTACTTTCAGGGGAGTCCTGAATACTTGCACCAAATTCGTGAACAGGTAAAGATTCCGCTGCTGCGCAAGGATTTTATCATTGATGAACGGCAAATTTATGAAGCTCGTCTGCTGGGAGCCGATGCGGTGCTGTTGATTGCGGCTATACTGGAGCCACGTGTTTTGGGGTCATTTTTACAGATTGCCAAAGAACTGGGCCTGGACGCATTGGTAGAGGTGCATGACAGTGAGGAGCTTAAAGCTGTGCTGGATCTGGGGACAGCAACCTTGGTTGGTGTGAACAATCGAAATCTGCGGACATTTGAGACCCGGCTCCAGACGACAGAGGAGCTGATCTCACTGATTCCTCATGGGGTCACGTTTATCAGCGAAAGCGGCATTGCCGGACCCGAAGATGTGAAGTATTTACATTCAGTAGGCGTACACGGCATCCTGGTAGGAGAGCATCTGATGCGCAAGGATGATGTAGGACAGGCTGTAGCCGATTTGATGGACGGGGTTAAGGCATGAACAAAACGGGCATAAAAATTTGTGGACTTCAAAGCGTTGAAGTGCTAAAATCTATGGTAAACTTACCGGTCGATTATATAGGTTTTGTGTTTGCCGACAGCAAGCGCCGAATTGACGGCGCACAGGCTGGAGAGCTGCTTCGCCTATTGGATGAATGGACCCCAGGCAGCAAACCGCGCAGCGTGGGCGTATTTGTGAACCCTGATGACGCACTGTTAAATGATGTCATGGAAAAAGCACCATTGGATGTCATTCAACTGCACGGGCAGGAGAGTCCGCAGCGCTGCCGGGAGATCAGGGAGCATTTTGGCGTACAGGTATTCAAGGCATGGTCTGTGGACAGTAAAGGACAGACGGTGAAGGGTCAGACAGAATGCCTGACGGACGAATTGGATGCCTATGCCGGAACGATTGACGCTTTACTGCTGGATACATATGATCCCCTATATGGTGGCGGCTCCGGCAAAACGTTTGCGTGGGATCGGATTCCTGCCTATCAGGCTTGGACCCAACAATATGAAATTCCTTTGTTTGTAGCCGGCGGGCTGACTGCCGATAATGCGGAAAAGCTGGTTACCGAGTACCATCCCGAAGGGCTGGATGTGTCCAGCGGTGTAGAGACGGATGGAGTCAAGGACATTGCAAAAATCACAGCATTCGTAGAAAGGGTGAAGCAGGCATGACACAATTACCTGATAATAACGGACGTTTTGGAACATTTGGCGGACGTTTTGTACCGGAAACATTGATGAACGCACTGATTGAATTGGAGGAATCCTACCGGAAGTATGCGGATGATCCTGATTTTAATGCAGAGCTGAACGGACTGCTAAAGGATTATTCGGGCCGGGAAACGCCGCTCTATTATGCGGAGCGTCTGAGTCAGCATTTGGGCAAGGCTAAAATTTACTTGAAACGTGAAGATTTGAACCATACTGGAGCCCACAAAATTAATAATGCGCTGGCGCAGGGACTGCTGGCGAAGCGTATGGGCAAGCAGAAGGTCATTGCCGAAACAGGCGCAGGCCAGCATGGTGTTGCGACGGCGACCGTCGCGGCATTGCTCGGACTGGAGTGCAAGGTGTTTATGGGGGAAGAGGATACCGTACGCCAGCAGTTAAATGTATTCCGTATGCAACTATTGGGTGCAGAAGTCATTCCGGTTACATCGGGCACACGTACACTCAAGGATGCCGGGAATGAAGCTTTGCGGTATTGGGTGAGCCATGTCCATGATACGTTCTATATTTTGGGCTCGGCGGTCGGACCACATCCGTATCCAATGATGGTGCGCAACTTTCAGCGTGTCATTGGCGACGAAACCCGCCGTCAAATTCTCGAAAAAGAAGGCAGACTTCCAGATGTCGTGGTAGCGGCGATCGGTGGCGGAAGTAATGCCATCGGTATGTTCTATCCTTTTATCGAGGATCACGAGGTAGCATTGCTTGGCGTCGAGGCGGCTGGAAAAGGCGTGGAAACGGAATTTCATGCAGCAACGATGAGCAAGGGAACGCAAGGTGTATTCCAAGGCTCTATGAGTTATCTGCTTCAGGATGAATACGGACAGGTACAGCCTGCGCATTCCATCTCGGCGGGATTGGACTATCCGGGGGTTGGGCCGGAGCATTCGTATTTGAAGGATATTGAGCGGGCCAAGTATGTTCCGATTTCCGATCAGGAAGCCCTGGATGCTCTCCAATTGTTATGCCGTACGGAAGGTATTCTTCCGGCGTTGGAGTCGGCACATGCAGTTGCACAGGTCGTTAAACTGGCACCTACCTTGACGGCGGATGATATTATTGTGATCTGTTTGTCGGGTCGCGGTGACAAAGATGTGGACTCCATTATTAAGCATTTGGGAGGAAATCCGTCATGAATTTAATTGATCAGGTGTTTAGACGCCTCAAAAATGGAGGGAAAACGGCATTAATTCCGTTCCTGACGGTAGGCGATCCGGATGTGGACACGACGGTAGAAATCATTCGGCAACTGGAATTGGCTGGAGCCGATATATTAGAGCTGGGCGTTCCATATTCGGACCCGCTGGCTGACGGACCTGTCATTCAGCGTGCGTCTGAGCGTGCGTTGAAACGGCAGATCTCGATCCGCACGTGTATGGAGACGGCTTCTCTGGCTCGGGCGGCGGGATCAAGCCTGCCTTTTATTTTGTTCACATATTATAATCCTGTGTTGCAGATGGGCATGGATGCTTTCTTTGCAGGCTTGCAGAAGCATGGCATCAGCGGCCTGATTATTCCCGATCTTCCGCTTGAGGAAGCAGAAGAGCTGGGAGGACGGGCAGCAGAGGTTGGTGTGCATCTGATTCCGTTGGTTGCTCCAACTTCTGAACAGCGGATTGAACGAATTGTTCGTCAAGCGCGCGGGTTTGTATACTGTGTATCCTCCCTTGGTGTGACCGGGGAAAGAGCTTCATTTTTTGAGGGTATAGAGGGCTTCATCGCGCAGGTCAAGCGGCATACGGATATTCCGGTGGCGGTTGGGTTCGGTATCTCTACTAGGGAGCAGGTAGCCCGTTTTTCAGACATCTGTGATGGAGTCGTCGTCGGAAGTGCCATTGTGCGTCAGGTGGAGGAAGCGATCCCGCTGTTGGACGATTCTGCGCGCAGAGAAGAGGGACTTTTGCAAATTCGTAATTTTGTGGCACAATTAAAGCAGTAGCTTGCGTCAATATAGAAAGCAGCGAATATAGTTTTGAATGGATTAGAGGAGGTAGGGGTATGCAACCTAAACCGCATATTGTACATTTGCCGGTATATCAGCCCGGTAAACCGATTGAAGATGTGAAGCGCGAACTGGGACTTGATGAAGTAATCAAGCTCGCCTCGAATGAAAATCCGTATGGCAGCTCTCCTAAAGTATTGCAGGCCATTCAGGAGGAATTTGCGAATATTAGTGTATATCCTGACGGCAGCGCGGTAGCTTTAACACAGGCGCTGGCTAAACATACGGGCTTGCAAGAGGATCAGTTTATTTATGGCTGTGGCTCTGACGAGATTATTGCGTTGATTACGCGTGCTTTTCTTCTTCCCGGGGAAGAAAGTATCATGGCCGATCAGACCTTCTCCGTATACAAGAGCAATGTAGAGATTGAGGGAGCGGTTGCTGTTGAGGTGCCTTTGCGTGACGGGGTGCATGATCTGGAAGCCATGTTGTCTCAGATTAACGACCGTACGAAAATGATCTGGATCTGTAATCCGAACAACCCGACAGGCACGATTGTACCTGAAGCAGAATTGATCGCATTTTTGGATCGGGTGCCGAAGCATGTTATGGTTGTGCTGGATGAGGCGTATTTCGAGTTTGTGACGGATAGCACGTATCCAGACGGTATTCGTTTATTGCCAGCCTATGAAAATCTGGTTGTATTGCGCACTTTCTCTAAAATCTACGGTCTGGCATCGCTTCGCATCGGATACGGTATGGGAGCTGTGGCAACGATTCGCCTGATTAATCAGGTTCGTGAGCCGTTCAATACTTCGCGGGTAGCACAGGCTGCGGCGGTTGCGGCGTTGGAAGATCAGGATTTTGTGCAGGAATGCCGTGACCGCAACGCAGAGGGCAGAGCCTATTTGCAAAATGAATTAAAGCGTCTTGGACTGGAATATTTTCCGGCACATGGTAATTTTATTATGCTGGATGTACGTCGCCCGTCGGGTGAGGTATTTCAGGAGCTGCTTCGTAAAGGCGTGATTATTCGCGCTGGTCATCACAAATATCCGACATACATTAGGGTGTCGGTTGGATCACAGCCGCAAAATGAGTGGTTTATCCGTGCGCTGGAACAGGTCCTGGGGGCGGAAGCGGCGAAAGCGCGTCTATAATTTCCGCAGATGGGATTTGATAATTGATGAAGATTGCCATTTTCGGCGTGGGATTGATCGGTGGGTCCCTTGCGCTTTGTTTTAAAGGGAAGCCGGGCATTACCGTTGTCGGTCATGCTCATCTCCCCGAACTCATGGAGCCGATGTTGAGCCGTGGTGTCGTGGACACTGTGACTCTTTCGGTTGAAGAGGCGGCAGAGGATGCCAATTTTATTTTTTTATGCGTACCTGTCGGCTTACTGGAGCATTATCTGGAGCTGTTAAGCAGGTTGCCGCTTAAAGAGGGTTGTATTATTACCGATGTAGGCAGTACAAAATCGTCGATTGCCAAAAAAGCGTCGGAAATCTCTTTGCGACATGCTTATTTTATTGGTGGCCATCCGATGGCCGGCTCGGAGCGTTCCGGTGTGAAGGCTGCTTCTGCGTTACTGTTTGAGAATGCCTACTATGTACTTTCCCCCGCAGAAGGTGTGCCTGAGGAAGCATACAGTTCGCTGGAGCGTCTGTTGAAATATACAGGAGCTCAGATTGTGCGTGTCCAGCCTGATATGCACGATGACATTGTCGGGGCGATCAGCCATCTTCCGCATATTATTGCAGCGGCGCTGGTGAATCAGGTGCGCAAGCACAATGACGAAAATCCGTTGTACCGTACGCTGGCTGCTGGCGGCTTTCGCGATATTACGCGAATTGCTTCCAGTGATCCGATTGTGTGGCGGGACATTTTGCTGAGCAATCGTGATGTTTTGCTAGGTCTGCTGGAAGAGTGGAACGGGCAGATTGAGCGTTTTACCCATTTACTGAGAATACAAGACGGAGAGGGAATCGCTGACGAGTTTTTGACGGCGGGGCATTTCCGCAGTGAGCTGCCGGAACGCCGCAAAGGTGTCATCGTCTCAACGTTTGATCTGTATATTGATGTACCGGATACCCCGGGAATTATCGGTCGAATTGCAACAGAGCTGGGAGATAACAGCATTAACCTGAGCAATATGCAAATCATTGAAAGCCGGGAGGATGTTCCTGGTATTATGCGGCTTTCCTTCCGCCAAGAACGGGACTGGGAGCGCGCCAAGGCGTTGCTGGATTCAATGAGCTATAAAGTGGTGGTATAGAAAGGAAAGTGTGATTGTTGGTTAAGGCGGATAGCACCGCTTCGCTTCTCCAGATTCAAATGGACCGCTCCGCTACTGGCCGCCTTAAAATCACCACATTTTCTGGGAGTAAAGTAGTAGGAAAAGATTTAAAACAGGCGGGCGGAGATTCTTTTCGCCCGTTTGCTACGTTATTCGAAGGTCTATGAGCCAGTTTAGTGGGTATAGATAGCGTTTGATAAATGAGTTTTGTTGTTAGACGAAAAATGGAGATAATAATCTAAGAAATTAAAGCCGACTAAGGCTTTTAAAAAAAGACGGATTGTCAAGCCAAGTGCGACAGTTCCTGTGTGAAAGATTCGTGAGCGGTTTTCCACCCCAGACATTTTCGGGGGCGATGGTTGATTAAATCAAGCGAACGCTTCAATGCTACATCGGATACTTGGGCAAAGTCCGTACCTTTGGGAAAGAACTCTCGAAGCAAGCCGTTCGCATTCTCATTCGCCCCTCTTTGCCAGGAAGAGTATGGGTCAGCAAAGTAGATCTGCACGTCATGTGTGGTTTCCAGGTTTGCATAGTAGGCGAATTCTTTGCCTCGATCTGCAGTTGCGGTTTGAAACGCCCCGGCAGGGTACTGAGAAGCCGCAACGCCACAGGCAATCTCCAACGACAATGCCGTGCGATCAGGCATTTGAATCGCGGTGTACAGACGGGTTTTCCGTTCAATGAAGGTTGCCACACAACCTTTGCTTTTCCCACGACCAGACACCACTGTATCTAGCTCCCAGTGTCCAAAGGTGTCCCGGGAACGCACCTCCTTGGGGCGTTCGGAAATCGACTTACCCACGGCAAACTTCCCTCGTTTTTCAGCAGGCTGTTGCCGTTTACCTTTGTACCGTAGCACCTTCACGTCCGCTTGGGCCAGGCGGCCTGTATAGAGCCAGCGATAGATGGTTTTGCAGCCCACGGTGGGCTGGCCTTCTGCTCTAAAACGCTCCACGATCTGCTCAGGTGACCACGTCGCATGCAACTTCTCTTCGAGCTTTACCGCCTGTTCCTCTGTCCATTTTCCTTGGGGTACGGAGGCTCTACGGCGCTGCTCGTAACCATGTTGGGAGCGCTGTGCATCGTAGGACGCTAGCTCAGCATTCCGACGGATTTCCCGGCAAATGGTCGCATGATGTCGCCCCAGTTCCTCAGCGATGGTTCTTGAACTTTTCCCCTGCTGATGCAGGATTTCTAGCTTGCTTCGTTCGATTATGCTAAGATGTGAGTAGCTCATGGTGGATTCTCCTTGTGTGAATGTGGGTGTAGGAACTTTCATTCTACACGAATCCGGCCATGGGCCCTTTTTTATTTATTTCCAGTAGGTGTCGCACTTCATATTACAATCCGTCAAAACAAAAAAAAGACCACCCGGGTAAAGCCCCGGGTGGTAGCTGCTCTTATGGAGTAGCTGAGTAGGATAGGAGTGGAGAGAAACCATACTGTACTTTTATTATATGTATACGTTTTCATTTTGTCAATGTTTTTTAAAGCGTTTTCTTGCGGGTAATTATTCTTCCAGCATATTCAAAAGGGACAGATTCAAGATTATGTCACTTTATCTTCAAAAAACTTAAAATCAATCGGAAATGCCTTATATCAGAAACAGTCGCTAGCGTTACGTAGCCTGTGTTGGAAATCATGGGGATTTTGGACTTTTTTACTGAGGACTATTTTGTGGTACAATGGGAAAGTCCATTGTGGATGTTGGGGATAGCACCGTTATTGTTGGCACTACATAGGGTAAAAAAAACAAATGTTCCATGATGCTGTTTCATCCATTTGCGCAGAGTGCGCAACTTTTTTTGGCCTGTTCGGTATATATAGACAGAATCGGATGGGAGAACAGCACATGTATGGGCGAGGAGGGTCTCACTCGGATGATGACAGATTCCCAGATGATTCAGGAAATCAAACAAGGAAATGTTGAGGTTTATTCAGAATTAATGAGGCGGCACCAACGTAAAATTTTAGCTTTTGTTTATCATATGCTAAAAAGTTCGAACCTGGAAATGATTGCTGAGGACTTATGCTCGGAGACGTTTTATAAAGCGTACCGGAGCCTTCACTCTTTTCGCGAGGTAGATGCATCGTTCTCCACATGGTTATATACGATTGCACGTAATACGGTGCTGAGCGAGCTTCGCAAGCATCGTAGCGGTCAGGTTCCATTGGAGGAGAGCGGTTATGTGCCGGTTGCTCCATTGGATGTGATTCCAGAGCAAGCCGTCCTTCGCGGCGAGAAGGTAGAGATGGTTCGTGAAGCGATCAACAGATTGCCAGAGAAGCAGCGGTCTGCGCTGATTTTGCGTGAATACGAGCAATTGGACTATCAGGAGATTGCTACGATTTTGGGGCAGACGGTCAGTGCGGTGAAATCGTTGCTTTTCCGGGCCAGAACCAGTGTGAAGACGCAGTTGGAGCCTTATTTTTTTGAGCCTCTCTATGAGGAAAACGAAGGGATGAGCAGCCAATGAAATCCAGGGACGCTGAGGATTTGTTCGCTACAGGCAAAAATGTATCGAAACAAGACTCGGAGCACAGACGGGCCAAAAGCTCGTCTGCCGGATGGGAGCATGGTTCGAAAGAAAATGAGTGGAATTTGTCAAAAGAAAGTGGATCCGCTATTCGCGATATTTCCTTTGAGATAACAGATGAGCAGGCGGAAGCAATGAATCGCAGGGTCATGGATCGGATTTATGAAGAGTCACCGTGGCTTGTTCCCGGCGAGCATCGGCGTGCGCGTGTGAACCCTGCATCTCGTAAGTATATGTCCGTGTGGATCGCCGGATTTTTGGCGGTATTTTTGTGTAGCTTTTTGTTTTTGAACTGGAATGGAAGCTCCTCTCAAGAAAACCCTCCTCAAGCGGCACCTGTCATGGATACGGGTATTTTACCGACAGGCTTGCTGGAAACTACAAGTACATCTCCACAATATCAATACCACATTAAAGATGTGAATAGTGGCATTATGGACCCGCTGGTTGCAAGCATTGTTCCTACTTACCCGCAATATTGGATGTTGCTGTCTGTGTTGGCACTTGCGCTTGCCTTATTTTCTCTGGGCTGGATTCATCGTGCGAGACGGGTTAGAAATTAGCAGCACAGCTGGGCTCCAATACGGATTCATAACAATGCCTGAATAACTAAATAGCGGAGGAAACAACACGATGCTTATTGGCTTGATCAGACATGGATTAACGGATTGGAATGCGGTAGGTAAAATCCAGGGCCACAGTGATATTCCGTTGAATGAGGAAGGGCGCCAGCAGGCACGCTTGTTGGCAGAGCGCTTAAAAGATGAGTCCTATCATTGGGATGGACTTATTACAAGCAGCCTTTCGAGAGCCAAGGAGACGGGAGAGATTATTGCATCTGCTCTTCATCTTCCTTTGCTGGAGCCAGACGATCGGCTGAGAGAACGTGCTTATGGTCAGGTCGAGGGCATGACGCAGGTCGGGCGTGAGCAGAAGTGGGGGAGCGACTGGCATCTGCTGGATCTGGGACAGGAGAGCGATGAAGCTCTTCAACTCCGCGGATTGGCTTTTATGGAGGCCATTTGGTCGGAAAACAGGGACAAGAACCTGCTGGTCGTTTCTCATGGCGGTTTTTTGGCTAATTTGTATAAGGCTTTGTATCAGGAAAAGTTTACCGAACGAATTGGTAATCTGTCACTGAGTGTTCTCCAGCGTGAGGATACGGATTGGACGCCGCTGTTGTATAATTGCACCAGACATTTACAGGAAAAAGGCGATTGTAACTTAAAAGGTTGACCAAAGACCACGAACCTTTTGAAGTGACCCCATAAAGTTAGACAGGTTATATCATTAGGCAACTTGTTGGGCATGAGTTCGGTACTGTACCGGACTCATGCCTTTTAGTTTTGCCTTAATTCGCTTGTTATTGTAATAATCAATGTATATTGATAGCTCTTGTTTAAAATGTATGATACTTTCGAATTCCATTAAATACAGAAATTCAGATTTCATGATGCCGAAAAAGTTCTCGATGACGGCATTGTCGTAGCAGTTACCTTTACGGGACATACTTTGCTTGAGACCCCGTTCTTTGAGGGTGTGACGATACTGTTTCATCTGATAATGCCAACCTTGATCGGAATGAATCAGGGGCGTATCTTCATCCTTTAGTCGATTGAAGGATTGATCTAACATCGTTGAAACCAGGGAATAGACTGGCCTTGAGCCGATCGTATACGTAATGATTTCCCCATTATAAAGATCCAACATAGGAGATAAATATAGTTTTTCTCCAAATAATTTAAACTCAGTTATATCGGTAACCCACTTTTCATTTGGCTTTTCAGCGTGGAAGTTACGTTCTAAAATGTTTGGTGCAATCTTGCCAATCAAGCCTTTATATGAACGATACTTCTTCATGCGTACCAGGCTTTTTAAGCCTAATACCTTCATCAAACGTTGCACCTTCTTATGATTAACACGATGACCGCGATTCACTAACTCATCTCGAATACGGCGATAACCGTAACGCCCCTGATGCTCCTCGTAAATCGCTTGAATCATGTCTTTTAACTCAGAGTCTTTGTCTGACCTATCAAATGTATTCACCCAGTAGTAATACGTGCTACGTGGGATATCTGCAAACTGTAGGAGTGCTTTCACCGAAAATTCGTTCCTTAGTTCATAGACTGCTTGCGCTTTGTCTTGTTTGGTGATTTTTCCTTGTTTTGAACTAAGGCATTCAACTTTTTTAGATAAGCGTTCTCCATAAGCAAACGTCCTACCTCTTTTTGCAAAGCTTCTACAGATCCCTCTACAGGCCTTGTATCATTCAGTTGTTTAGTATCCTTTTTCATGGATGAGGGCCTTTCTTTCTTTGGTTGTAGGGCGTCTATTCCATGTAATTCTAAGCTTCTTTGCCAGCTTAAAAGGGTACTATGACTCGCAATATTAAATACCGCAGCCGTCTCTCTAATAGACGTTCCATATTTTTTTATATGATTAAGTACGTCTAGTTTATCCTGTACAGAATACGATGTATAGCGCTTTTTAAAGACCTCTTCACCATGGTACTCGTATTGTCTAATCCAATTTAATAGGACAGTATGATGGAGTCCTATCGATTTCGCAATCGATTCCATGCTTTCCGATCCATTTTGATAACGCATAACTGCTTGTAATTTTTCGTCCGGACTAAACTTAGCCATAGAAAAACTGCACCTCCAATGTTAGATGGTGTCTAACAATTGGGGTGCAGTTCACTACTCAGTGTAGAAGCTGTGGTCTTTTTGTTTTTTAATTATAGCTTTGCAAAAAAGAGGTTTAGAGTCTGAACATTCCGTCAAAGCTGTGGGTACAACAGGTAAGAATCAATTCCGGATGACAGTCCAGTGACGAGGCGATGGAACGATGAATCTGGCGGATATGCTGACATTTGCGGATATTGTGCATTTGAACAGAATCGCGGTGTATTACGAATGTGACTGTAAGCCCAATTCCAAACATGAGCTGATCCAGGGCATTTTGACAAAGCTCGGCAGCAGCAGTTTTTTTGAGATGCAGGTCAGGGAGCTGAAGTTGTCAGAGGTAAGGTTTTTGAACACACTGCTATTCGATGACCGACCTTATTTCAGTATGGAGGAATTGATTGCGGTTGCCAAACAATCTGCCGAGGAGGATGGGGATTCCGGTGAGCAACCGCGGGACATCGTGGCCCGTTTACGCAACAGTGGCTGGCTATTCAACGGTTCGACGCACAATACGAGGTATTTGTATCAAATTCCGTTGGACATGAAGGAGCGTTTCCGTCGTGTCATGGTGCAAGACTTGCAAAACGGAATGATCCGGGTAAGTGAGCCAACGTCGTACCGGGATGAAGGACATCTTTTGGCGGAGGATTTACGACTTTTCCTTCAGTACATGGAGCAGCATGAAGTTCCGCTTAACCCCGAGGGGGCTTGGTATCGTCGCAATCAGCAGCAGCTGATGGAGCATTTGCATATTGCGGAGCCGCTTTTGGGCAAAGGGGGCTGGCGTTTTGGATATGGCTCCTCCTTTAAGTTTTATCCCGACCGAATGGCATTGCTATATGATTATGCCCGTCACTCCAGGTTTATTGAGGAGAAGGGGGATCGTGTTGTGCTGACGGCAAAGGGGGAGGCACGCAGGGAGTACGCGATCGAGGATGAGATGATACAGCTATTCAGGTTTTGGTTAAGATTGTATAAAGGAGCCGTTCCCAATCTACTTTCTCTGGTCTACTGGATAGGAGAATGTGCCAGGCCCTGGACGTCCTCGGAGTCACTTTTTGTACATATCGGCCCGCTAATCAGACCGTTCTACTATGATACGCCCCGTTCGGTTTTTGATCAGAGAATTATACGAATGATGCTCCACTTGGGTATGCTTCGTCTGGGTGAGCATTCGACGGGGCCATCTGTACAGATGACCGCCTGGGGGCTGAAGCTGGCAGGGGAGTGCCGCATTGGGCGGAACGACACGGGCATGCGGCTCCATTGACAAGCAGCATACATGTTGGTAGAATTCACCCAAAATGAGAGGGTGAAGTTGATGCTGATTCACTATAACGGGAACATGCCACAGCTCCATTCATCTGTCTATGTGGCAGAAGGAGCAAAAATTGTCGGAAAGGTAATGATCGGCCAAGATTCCTCAGTTTGGTTCAATGCCGTACTGCGCGGGGATATGGCGCCTGTCATCATCGGTGAACGCTGCAATATCCAGGACGGTGTCGTGGGACATGTGAACACGGACCAGCCCCTGGTGCTGGCGGATGATATTTCGGTGGGACATGCTGCGGTTATCCATGGTTGTACGGTAGGCAAAGGCACTTTAATCGGTATGGGGGCTATTGTACTCAACGGAGCTGAGCTTGGTGAATATGCTTTAATAGGAGCAGGGTCGGTCGTTACGGAAAATACCAAAATACCACCCTATACTCTTTCTCTCGGTACACCTGCCAAAGTGGTGCGAGAATTGACAGACGCAGATTTGCAGCGGATGTCACGTACGGCACTCAGCTATGTAACGAAAGGAAAAGAATATAGGATCTCTTAAACTCATGTTGGAGGTGCATCCTATGGATAAAATGAAGGTTACTTATGAAGTAATGTTGGGTTTGTCTGCTGAAATGGTTTTGGACGAGGCATTACGTAAACACCGGAGTGAAAAGCTCTACAAGGATATTGATGAGGCGCTGGCCTCCGGAGATGAAGTAGCTTTTCGTCATCTTACGGATGAACTGAAAGCGATCAATTGAGCCGTTTCAGGAGATCTGACCTTGGGTAACAGACGAATTGGCAATACAAGACTATAATCATCAAGCCTGACCGTAGCAGAGGCCAGGTTTTTTTGATACGCTTTTATATGATATAGTCAATGTAGGATGGAGCCTGTACGGGGCATCTATCGTATGAACGGAGGATGAGGACGTGTCGTTGTCTTATTTATGGAGCCGGTCGTTCTTGACGAGCCGGCCTTTTTTGTGGCTGTTGTTCTGGTGTAACCTGGCTGGAACCGTGTATGGGTACATATGGTATGGAGGGCAATTGGAATACACACTAAACTACCACCCGATATGGCAGATTGTATTTGTACCTGATAGTCCGACGGCCAGCCTGTTTTTTACGATTTCTGTATTATTTTTGCTTTATCCTCCGCGTATGAAGGGCTTGAAGGTCATTCGCCAGCTGATGGAGGCGTTAGCTGTGGTTACGAGTGTAAAATACGGCATCTGGGCCTCAGCTATTATTTTTTGGGGTGTCGCGCAGGGAGGGCATATGATATGGCAGGATTGGATGCTGGTAGCATCTCATACGGCAATGGCAGTCGAAGCCTTGCTGTTCGTTCGTTTTTTTACCTGCAAATGGGCGGCTCTGTGCGTAGCAGCTTTGTGGACACTGTTAAATGATACGGTCGATTATACATTCGGCATATATCCGTATCTTCCGAGGACGCTAACGGATGATGTACCACAAGTGCGTACTTTTACCTATATGCTGACCCTTTTCAGTATCGCAGCCTCATGGCTTGCCATGTATGTGCGTGATCGAATGGCTTCCTCACTTAATAAGGCCAAATCATTGGAATAGTCTAATATTAATTTTATGATTTAATTTTTACGAACTGGAGAATTATTGATGGATATCGTTATAAATAAAAAAGAATATAGATTTAAAAAGGGAATTCGTGATGATCTTAAAATAAGAAAGAGCTTTAACCAATTAGCAAAACAAAGTTTTGATCTGAATTTTGAAGTTTGGCATGAATTAGGATTCTGGGATGAAAAATATATTCCTTATGTACTGTTAGATGGGGATTGCGTGGTGGCTAATGTATCTGTGAGTCTGATGGATTTTAGTTTGTCAGGTGAACAGAAGAAATTTATTCAAATCGGAACCGTAATGACAGATCCTAACTACAGGAATCAAGGACTGAGTCGCTTTTTGATAGAACGTGTATTACAGGATTGGCATGGGAATTGTGATGCAATGTATCTTTTTGCGAATGATGATGTGAAGGAGTTTTATCCTAAATTTGGTTTTTCTGCTGCACAAGAGTATCAATGTACCCGGAAAGCACCAGATAAAAGCATGGACGCTCCAGTTAAAAAATTGAACATGGAGGCGACGTCAGATTTACAGCTATTGAAAAGAAAATGTTCCTCTTTAAATCCTTATTCATATTTTTCTATGGAAAGCAGTGAATGGTTAATTTTGTTCTATTGCACCTCTTTTTTTAAAGATAAGGTGTTCTATATCCCTCTGTATGACACGATTGTCATTATGGATTTTGAAGAAAATATCATGAATTGTTACGATATTTTTGGAACGGGGGATATTCCTATAGAATTGATTTTATCTGTAGTCATGGAAAAAGAAACGAAGAAAATTGTTTTTGGCTTTACGCCAGAGCCGATGGACGGTTGCGAAATTTCTCTTCTGAATCAAGAAGATACCACACTATTTTATAGATCTAACAATGAAAGTATATGTACAGAACATAAACTGATGTTTCCTATTTTGTCACGGGCATAACCTGCCCTGGAAGATAGCAGCACGCTAAAGCCAAGTTCTAGTCCCTGTAACCTTGCCATACAGTAAGGTGAGGAGGGATGTCCCATGGTTTGGAGTCAGGCGTTTCGTGGTGTGCTGCGTGTCGTTTCGGGAGTTGTATTATCTATGGTCTTGTCGCTTTCCGTTTGTTTCCCTCCGGGCATTGCGGAAGCGCGGGATCAGCCCAAGTCCACCAGTAATGCAAAGGAAATAGAGGAACTGGATCGTGCGGCTGCGATGTTGTACCGGGATGTAATGGATGGGAATATTGAAAAAGCACGCGCCGATGTAGCGGAGGTAAGCCGATGGTTCAGCACGGGTCAGGTACAGGCTGCACTGTCTGTGGAGGCCATTCATGTTTTATCCGGCAGCATTCTTGAGGTACAGGAAGCTACACAATCCGTGCAAGCATCGCCGGATGAATGGGTGAAGGCCGCTGCCAATTTGCGACTTGCGGCAGATGCGATTGCACATCCGCGCCAGCCTTTATGGCAGCAGTATTATAAAATTTTAAAAGAAGATATCAGTGGCTTAAATAGCCAGTTTGCTAAAGGAAATATGAAAGGTTTCGCTGCTGGAGCAACAGTGCTGGAGGATCATTACGAGACGATCCGGACGGCGGCGTTGATCAGCGGTAAAACAACAGAGGTTGTTCGAGCAGATTCATGGATTTCTTACGTTAAAGGATTGGGAAATCAGCAAAATGTGGATGCTTCAGCGATTAGAGGGGCACTAGAGCAGGGAAACCCGACGTTTAATGCCTTGTTTGGACGTGAAAAAGACGCTACTGCGCTGGCTCCATTCATCCCATATGAAAGCGAGCGACGAGCAGAACTGGCAATCGGGCTGATGATTCTGCTGACACTTGCTTATGTGGGGTACCGTAAATATCGATCCGGTTTCTCCAGTTAAGACTGAAATGCTGCAACGAACTTCGCTGCCATTGATCCAATGAATATACGCCTGACCACTTGCCCGGAATTCCGGGCTATTCCTCTTTGAAGCCCTCCCCGTGTACATCATGCACATCCTGAATGATGATGAACGCTCGTGGATCAACCGACTTCACAATTTGATGCAAACGCCGTATTTCCTGACGGGATACCACGCAGTATGCAACATGCTTGGTCTGCTTCGAAAATGCCCCTATAGCCGGAATGATAGTAACACCGCGATCCATATCCTGTGTAATAATATCCACAATATCCATCGTATGGTCACTGATAATCATGAAGGCTCTGGCTGAATAGGCTCCTTCCTGTATAAAATCAATAATCTTGGACGCGATAAACACAGCGACCAGCGTATACAGGATTTTTTCCTTGGGTATGTACAGCAGCGATGCGCCGATGATGACGATATCAATCACCAGCAAAATTCTCCCCATACTCCATCCAAACTTCCGGTTCAAAATACGAGCAATAATATCCGACCCGCCAGTGGTACCGCCAAACCGGAATACGATGCCCAATCCTGCCCCGAGCGTAACCCCGGCATATAATGAAGAAAGTATAAAATCGTGTTCAGTCTGAAATGTGCCCATCCACCCGAGGTGAATCATTTTTTCAAACAACCACAGAAAAAAAGTGAGCGCCCCGATGCCGACTCCGGTATAAATAATTTGCTTGCCGCCAAGCATTTTCCATCCAATTAAAAATAGAGGAATGTTCAGGAGCAATGTGGAGAGGGATGGAGATATCGAGAAAGCATAGTTCAGCAGGAGGGTGATGCCTGTGATGCCGCCTTCCATCAGCTTGCTGGGTATAATGAAATAAAGCAGGCCAAATGCATAAATAGCAGTGCCGAGCACAATGGGTAATATGATTTTAAGCTGTTCAATAGACTTGGATGTTTTCATATAATCCCTCACAATGGCAAATTAAGATGAACGATTTGATATTGATTTTGGAGCAGATCGTAGATCCTTATGTTTAGTATACCTTTTTATGGTAGCTTTAAAAGACAGACCATTACAAGACGTGAGTAATTTCACATTAAAAAATATTTGTTTTCAAATGTGCTTTACGATAACATATGAATAAACCTGCACATTAGAGGGGATTGTGTTTCATGGAAAAATCGCTTGATGAAATTCAACGTGAGGTAGACCAATATATTTCCCAATTCAAAGAAGGATATTTCAGCCCGCTGGCAATGCTGGCCCGGATGTCCGAGGAAGTCGGGGAGCTGGCCAGAGAAGTCAATCATTCCTTTGGCGAGAAACCGAAAAAAACGGATGAGGCCGACAATTCGATTGAGCTGGAATTGGGGGACATTTTGTTCATCACGGTCTGCTTTGCAAACTCGCTTGGTATTAATTTGACCGATGCTCATGATAAGGTCATGCATAAATTTAACACACGTGATGCAAATCGCTGGACCAAAAAGGACACCGTTTAGGCGTTTTGTACATATGCTGTACCAAACCGGTTACCCGGAGGTGCAGTGTCATGAAGGCGGAGGAATACGTTCAGAAAGCTTATCAGTGTATTTTACAGAACGATTTTGAGCAGGCCGTGGAATGGTTTGAAAAAGCGATTTCCACCCAGCCTGATCACGCGGAGCATTATTTCCGCTGTTCGGTCACCTATGCCCGCAGCGGGCGGATAGAGCAAGCGCTTGCTTATGCGGGCGATGCAGTTCGTCTGGCTCCGCAGCAGGATGAATATGTGTTGCATTTGCATACGCTGGAGGCCAGACAGCAGACGGAGAAGGCCAGAAAAATGCTGGATGTCGACAGAGCTACGCCACAGGTGCGCAGAGATGCAATCCTGCTGCTTGAACGGGCGATTGCCCTTGATCCGCTATGTGGTGACGCTTTTATGCTGCTTGCATTGGTTTATGATGAAATGAACGAATATAAGCTGGCTGTGCAGGCTGCTCGTGAGGCGGCTGCGTTGTTTCCTCACAATGAACAGCTTGCCAATCTCATGAAGAAGTTATGCCAGCAAATGAATGAACAGATCTAGCATGAATTGATGCATAAGGAGTTGTAAGAATGCCAGAGCAAATAAAAGTGGCTGTCGTTGGAGCAGCTGGTCGTATGGGCCGTGAGGTTGTAAAATTGGTTCTCCAGGATGAAGAACTTCAGCTGGTAGCTGCAGTAAACAGAACGCATGCCGGCAGTGATGCCGGCCTTCTCGTCGGACTTCCGGAAGCGGGCGTCGCTATTATGGAGGATGTTGAGCAGGCTTTGCTGGATAGTCGTCCGGATGTGATGGTAGATTTTACAGGTCCTCGTTTTGCGTACGCACATACAACGCTTGCCATCAAGCATGGCGTTCGTCCTGTTATCGGGACAACGGGATTTACACCGGAGCAGATTGATGAACTGGACAAGCAGTGTCGGGAACAGCAAATTGGCGGTCTGATTGCGCCTAACTTTTCAATAGGAGTTATTTTGATGATGCGGTTTGCTGCTCAAGCTGCTAAATACTTCCCTCATTTGGAGATTATCGAATATCACGGCGATCAGAAATTGGACGCGCCATCGGGAACGGCAATTAAGACCGCAGAACTGATCGCTGAGCAGCGTCAGGAGTTGCGTCAAGGGAGCCCGGAGGAGGAGGAAACGCTCGAAGGATCACGCGGCGGCTACTACCAAGGTTTCCGTATCCACAGTGTCCGTCTTCCGGGTGTATTCGCACAACAGGAAGTTATTTTTGGAGGATTTGGACAATCCCTCAAGATTCGTCAGGACTCTTACGAACGAGCAGGCTACATGCCCGGCGTCAAAATCGGCATTCAAAAGGTAATGGAGCAGCCTGGACTTGTATATGGATTTGAGCATTACATGGATTAAGAATAACGCGAATGAATGGACGAACGGTGATTACAGAATGAGGCAGGGGGAATTTCGAATGTTCAAGATTGCATTTATAGCGCATGACCGCAAAAAAGATGAAATGGTTAACTTTATAACCGCGTATGAGCATGTTTTTACAGGACATCAATTGTATTCAACAGGTACAACGGGTCTGCGCATTATGGAGCAAACGAAGCTTCAAATTCACCGTTACATGTCAGGACCGCTCGGAGGGGACCAGCAAATCGGAGCCATGGTCGCGCAAAATGATATGGATCTGATTATCTTCCTGCGTGATCCGCTAATGGCACAGCCGCATGAGCCGGATATTAATGCGTTGCTGCGTCTGTGTGACGTACAGGGTATTCCTTTGGCGACGAACGTCGCGACAGCTGAAATATTGGTTAAAGCGCTGGACCGGGGCGACTTTGCTTGGCGTGAGCTGGTACATAAATATAAACCAGGCATTGATCAGCAGGATGGTATAAAATGACACTGGACATATTGATTTTTGGAGCTCATGCCGATGATGCTGAAATTGGTATGGGAGGTACGATTGCCAAGCATACAGCCGCTGGTTTAAGGGTGGGCGTGTGTGATTTGACGCGTGCGGAAATGTCATCCAATGGCGATGTAGATACCCGCATGGCAGAAGCTGAGGACGCTTCAAAAGTGCTGGGCCTTGCTGAGCGGACGAATCTGGGACTGCCTGATCGAGGTTTGTATGTGACACCTGAGAATGTAGCCGCAGTGACCACGGAAATTCGGCGTCATGCTCCGAGAATCGTATTTGCTCCCTACTGGGAGGATCGGCACCCGGATCATGTCATGTGTAGCAAGCTGGTGGAGGAAGCGGTGTTTAACGCCAAGCTGCGGCGATTGATGCCGGAACAGCCTGCGGTGCTGGTCGAGCAATTATATTTTTATTTCATTAATGATATCGGCAGAACGGATCTGATTGTGGACATTACGGAGCATGTTGAAGCCAAAGAGCAGGCATTACTATGCTATGCTTCCCAATTTCAGGCTGCACAGGGTAAAGACACGGTATCCACGCCATTAAACCAGGGGTATGTCGAGCGTGTAAAAGCCCGGGATTCGTTGTTGGGTCAGCGTAAGCTGATTTCGTATGCAGAGGGTTTTGCGTCCAAAACGCCTCATCTGGTTAAGCTATTCACATAAGGGATTATAAAAATCCAGACACATAAACAATAAACAGAATCCGTTCGTGTAGCGGTTATAGATACGCACTGATTGGTGCGGCACCGACATTGAAAAGTCATTACCGGTGGACGGAAGGAGGCAGCTTAACTTGAATGACAAATTGAAAATCGGAATTACCTGCTATCCGTCGTTAGGCGGTTCCGGCGTAGTGGCTACAGAACTGGGCAAGCTGCTTGCCGAAAAAGGGCATGAGGTCCATTTTATTGCCAACAGTATTCCGTTCAGATTAGGCGGGGAATTCCAAAAAAATATTTTTTATCATGAGGTTGAGGTTAACGACTATTATGTATTCAGATATCCGCCTTATGATCTGTCGCTGGCGACCAAAATGGCTCAGGTCGCACAAATGAAAAATTTGGATGTACTCCATGTTCACTATGCCGTACCGCATGCGGTATGTGCTTATTTGGCCAAAGAAATGGTGGGTGACCATCTCAAAGTGGTAACCACGCTTCACGGTACGGACATTACGGTGTTGGCGCAGGATGAATCTTTGAAGGATCTAATCCGGCTAGCGATTAACAAAAGTGACGCGGTAACAGCGGTTTCGAAGGATTTGATTCGGGAGACGATAGATGCGCTGGAGATTACACGCCCGATTGATTTGACCTACAATTTTGTGGATAAAAGAGTGTATTATCCGCGGGATGCAGCTGCGCTACGGAGAGATTTTGCCCAGCCTAATGAAAAGATTATGATGCACATTTCAAACTTCCGTCCGGTCAAAAGAGTGGGGGACGTGCTGGATATATTTGAAAGAGTGCAACGCAAAGTACCTGCAAAGCTGCTGTTGGTTGGGGAAGGACCCGACCTTCCAAAAATTCGCTGCAAAATTGAAAGCTTGGGCTTGCAGGATAAAGTATTCTTTTTGGGCAAGCAGGATCAGATCGCTGAAGTGATTTCCATGGCGGATGTGCTGCTGCTTCCATCGGAAAAAGAAAGCTTTGGACTGGTTGCACTGGAAGCGATGGCTTGTGGAGTACCAACGATTGGTTCCGAGGCAGGAGGAGTGCCTGAGCTGGTTGTTCACGGGAGTACAGGTTATCTTGCTGAAATCGGCAATACGGAGAGGATGGCGGAATATGCGGTGCAGCTGTTATCGGACGAAGCGATGGCAGAGCGTTTTCGTGAAGCCTGTCTGGTGCGGGCTCGTACTGTATTCTGTGATAAGCTGATTACCCGTCATTATGAGGAAATATATTACCGTGTGTTGGGACGCGAGGTGCCGGATCTTAAACCGATGAGCGTTTAAGAAGGCGGACTCGCGTCCGTTTTTTGTATGTTAAGTCTTTTGAAAACTTTATAAGCAAAGGGGGAAACCCTGTGAAAATAAACACTTGGCAATATGCTGACCCAGAAATGGCTATTCATGGAAAGGAAGTCATTCATACACTAACCACAACCGGCTACGAGGCTTACTGGGTCGGCGGTTGTGTGCGGGATGAACTATTAGGACGCGCTATTCATGATATGGATATGACCACATCGGCTGAACCGGAACAGGTCATAGCACTGTTCCCCCATGTCATTCCAACTGGAATTCAGCATGGGACGGTTACGGTGATGCAGGGCGGGCATCCGTTCGAGGTGACCACTTTTCGAACAGAGAGCGGTTATACCGATCATCGCCGTCCGACAGAAGTCGCTTTCGTGAAGGATATCCGCGAAGACCTGATGCGGCGGGATTTCACGATGAACGCGATTGCAATGGATGAACAAGGGAAAAGGGTGGACCCGTTCGGAGGGAAAGCCGATTTACGCGCCGCTATTGTTCGTTGTGTGGGACGAGCCGAGGAACGTTTCGAAGAGGACGGGCTGCGAATGCTGCGTTGCATTCGTTTTGCCTCCGTATTCCGGTTTCGTATAGCCTACAACACATGGAAAGGCATGATCCGTCGTAAAGAGGGACTTCGTTACATTGCGATGGAACGCGTGCGGGCTGAGCTGGAAAAGATGCTGGCAGGACCGGACCCGTTGCGTGGACTGGAAATGCTGGGTCGCAGCGGCTTGCTCGCGCGTACGAAGGCTCCCGTTCCCTGGGAACAATGTGAAGCACAGGCGCTTAGCGGGATGGTACAACTGCCGGAAGAACTACGATGGGGTTTGCTGCTGCTGTCTTGCAGACTTACCTCAGAGGCAGCGGATGAGCTGTTAAGAGCATGGACTTTCTCCAACGCTGTACGTTTGCGGCTGGTACATCTGTTAGAATGGGAGCGTGAGCTAACGGACAGGGCTGTTGGGATAGCAGACAGTTCCACTTCAGTGGAAGATGAAGGAATCAACGATGAGGCGCTACGCCGTAGTTGGATTCGACTGTTAATTAAATGGGGACGGGATACCTCGTCAGACTGGCTTGAGCTTTACAAAACACTGCCTGCTTCGTTCCGCAAATTACCGCCACAGGCAGAAAAGCAAGTAGCGAGAATGGCTGAACTGGCAGAAGCGTGGACGAAGCAAACCGCAGTCGTTCGTATCAAAGATTTAAATATTACAGGAAATGAACTGGTTCAGGCGATGAATCAACCGGGTGGTCCTTGGCTCGGTCAGACAATGGAACGACTTTTGCTGGCGACCGCCTGCGGAGATATTCCAAATGTAACAGAAGCATTGCTTCAAGAAGCGAAACGGGTGATGAGCAGTGAATAATCATGAAAGACTGTTAGGCATACTGGAGGAAGATACATCAGATTATGTATCCGGGGAGGAAATCAGCCGCCGCCTCTCGGTGAGCCGTACAGCCGTATGGAAGCAGATCAACAAACTGCGTGAGCTGGGCTACAACATTGAAGCTTCCTCGCGTAGGGGTTATCGGATTGTGTCCCGACCCGATCGACTGGAAGTCTCTAAACTGGCATATATGCTAAATACCCAATCGTTCGGACAACGTATAGTTGTGCTGGACTCGACGGTCTCTACCCAGCAGGATGCGATGCGTCTGGCAGAAGAGGGTGCACAGCAGGGGACGGTAGTTCTGGCGGAGGAACAGACGGCGGGCCGGGGACGTTTGGGCCGAAAGTGGTTTTCACCTCGGGGCAAAGGCATCTGGATGAGCATTGTGTTGCGACCAAGCCAGCCCTTGGCCTTCACTCCACAGTTAACGCTGCTTACAGGCGTAGCGGTATGCAGAGCCATTCGTCGGTTGACGGGTGTGGAAGCTGGCATCAAATGGCCGAATGACCTGCTTGTTCATGGGCGCAAAGTGTGTGGTATTCTGCTGGAATCTGCAACAGAGGATCAACGGGTCCGCTACTGTATTGCAGGTATTGGCATTGATGTTAATTTAAATACAGAGGATTACCCAGAAGAGCTGTCACGGTTGGGGACATCCCTGAAAATAGAGGCTGGTCGCGAAATTGATCGTACTGCACTGATTGTCGCTGTGCTCGAAGAGATGGAGCAGCTATGTGCGCTATATGCGGATCAGGGCTTTAAGCCTATTGCTATGCTGTGGGAGGCGCTATCCGTGACGATGAATCGCTTCGTGCGGGCACATACGGGACAAGGAAAAGCGGTGGAAGGTACAGCCGTTGGTTTGGACCCTTCCGGTGCGCTAGTGATTGAAACGAAGCAAGGAGAGCGAATACAGGTCGTTTCCGGTGATGTACAATTGCAGGTGTAGCCTTAGCTGAGCATAGCGACTATAATTGTTCTTTTTCTATGCAAAATTTCACGTGAAAAAGCGGATGTTTTTTGTTATACTGTGCAGGAGGCGGCATCGGACGGTCCGAGCTGCACTCCGGGGCACATGCTCCACCACTGCAAGCAAGTTAGACCATCATAACTTCATTTGAAGGTTACGTTGGATTCTGCTCTGAGCCGAACAGGACCGAGACAGAAGGGACGATCTCAAAATGAGTGTCTTTTTTGGCTGTTCGGACCTTTTGATGACGCAATTGTACAGGCGCTCATAAAAGGTTATTTTTTGTGCCAAAAAAAGATGGAAGGGAGCCATGTACCATGGCAGGCAAGCAAGCACTGAATATTGTGAAAATGAAAAAAATGAAGCAGGAGGGCATTCCGCTGAGTATGCTGACCGCCTATGATTATCC
Source organism: Paenibacillus sp. NRS-1782 (assembly GCF_050467685.1). Taxonomy (NCBI): domain Bacteria; kingdom Bacillati; phylum Bacillota; class Bacilli; order Caryophanales; family Paenibacillaceae; genus Paenibacillus; species Paenibacillus sp. NRS-1782. The sequence goes on along the minus strand of NZ_JBITPH010000051.1, from coordinate 67,001 downwards.
CTCGGCTAAAATAGCCGAAGAGGCGGGAATTGACATGATTCTCGTGGGTGACTCGCTGGGCAACGTCGTACTCGGCTATGATTCGACCATTCCCGTAACACTGGATGACATCGTGTATCATTCCCGAGCGGTAGCCAGAGGCGCGGAGCATACGTTTATTGTAGCGGACATGCCGTTTATGACATATCACAGCAGCGTATCGGAAAGCCTTCAGGGCATCCGTCGGCTGATGCAAGAAGGACATGCGCATGCTGTCAAATTGGAGGGCGGTACAGAGATTGCCGACGTCGTAAAAGCGACTGTTCAGGCAGGCGTGCCCGTACTTGGTCATATCGGTCTTACACCACAGTCGGTCAATCAACTTGGCGGCTACCGCATTCAAGGCAAGGACGAAGCGGACGCACGGCGGCTGCTGGCAGACGCCAAGGCGCTGGAGCAGGCGGGTGCCTTTGGCATCGTGCTGGAATTGGTGACTGAGGAAGTGGCAACGGCTATTTCCAAAGAACTATCCATTCCGACCATCGGAATTGGTGCAGGACGCGGATGTGACGGTCAGGTGCTTGTTTATCACGATCTGATTCAATATGCTTCACCTTATTACAACAAACGTTTTGTCAAAACCTATGCCGATGTTGGCGGCTTGATTCGCACCAGCATTGAGCAGTATGTGAGCGATGTGAAGGGACGAGCCTTCCCGGCTAAAGAGCATGTGTTCAGCGCCGACGACAGCGTTGTAGAGGCTCTCTACGGACACAAGATAGAGCAGGCAAAGGTGGAATCTCGGTCATGATTATCGTAAGAGAAGTGGCTCAGCTTCGACAGGCAATTGCTGAACGTCGGCAGCTTGGTGCTGCTACACAGCAACATACAGTCGGCTTTGTGCCGACGATGGGGTATTTGCATGAAGGCCATGCAAGTTTAATGCACAAAGCGCGTGAAATGGCAGATACGGTGGTACTGAGCATTTTCGTCAACCCGATTCAATTCGGGCCTAATGAAGATCTCGACAGCTACCCCCGCGATGAAGAGCGTGATTTGGAGGTGGCGCGGCGTGAAGGTGTGGATATCGTATTTTTGCCAACTGTAGCAGAAATGTATCCGCAGCCAACCCGTACGAAAATTCGCGTATCCTCTTTAACGGATCGGTTATGTGGTGCTTCACGTCCAGGGCATTTTGACGGTGTGACCACCGTGGTTGCCAAGCTTTTTAATATGGTAGGTCCTGATCTGGCCTTCTTCGGCATGAAGGACGCGCAGCAGGTAGCGGTGCTCCAGCAGATGGTGACCGACCTCAATATGAATGTCACCATCGTTCCTTGCCCCATCGTCAGAGAGGCCGACGGTTTGGCCCTCAGCTCGCGTAATGTGTATTTGAGCGCGGAACAGCGAGAGCAGGCGTTGGTACTGTCACATTCACTGCGTAAGGTGTGTGAAGTGAGCGAGGATGTTGTGCAAAACTCGCTTACGATCCTTCAGCTGTACCAAATGGTGGAGTCCACTATTACTTCTTCACCTTTGGCAGACATTGACTACATTGAAATCTTAACCTTCCCCGGCCTGGAGCCCCTTCCTCCCGAGCAGCGGCTAAGCGATGTTGAAGAAGACATCATTGTAGCCCTGGCTGTAAAGTTTGGGAACACCCGGCTGATTGACAATATAAGAATACAGAAGGCGGAGGTGCTCTCCCATGTTTAGAACGATGATGAAATCCAAAATTCACCGGGCGACGGTTACCGAAGCCAACCTCAACTATGTGGGTAGTATTACCATTGATGAGGATTTAATGGAGACTTCCGATCTGCTGGAGAATGAAAAGGTACAAATTGTGAACAATAACAACGGAGCCCGGCTGGAAACCTACGTTATTCCAGGACCGCGTGGCAGCGGCGTAATTTGTCTCAACGGCGCAGCAGCGCGTCTGGTGCAGCCTGGAGATACGGTCATTATTATTTCCTACGCTTCCATGTCGAATGAAGAGGCCAAAACATACAAACCGACCGTTGTATTCGTCGATGAACATAATAAACCGGCCCAAACGGCCAACAAGGAAGTACACGCCACGATCTTGTAATGAATGGGAGTACGGATGAAACCCGCCCTTTAAGCGAAAGATGTGAGTGTATTAATCCATCTTTCGTAAGGGCGGGATGCACATGTTCCAGCATGTATTCGCAGAAATGAACAGCATGTTAGATGATATCGTGAAGCATTACCCATCAGCCCAGGGCTCCCGCAGGCAGGAGTTGCTACAGCACTGGAGTTTGCTGCGGAGAATGAGTGATGGAATTATGGATGAATGGCTGGCCTTTGAGGAAAAAATGGTTCGCCTGCGGGCTGCCGGTTTTTCCACAGAGTCTTGTATGTCTGGCACGGAGCTATCTGAAAAGGCACTGCCTGAAAAGGAGCTGCCAGCCTTTACTCGGGGTCAAGGGTATTACCAACTGCTCATGTATCCTGAGGCCATCTGTCAGTTTGAACAGGTGCTACAGCATTTTCCGAACAGCTGGCAGAGCCGTATGTATATGGGGATGGCGTATTTTCAACTGGAGGATACAGCGGAGGCTGTGAGCCAATTTCAGAAGGTGCTGCACCTGACAGAGCAGTCCGGGCTGAAAGCGGTCATCTATAATGCTCTGGGCTGTCTTATGGCGAAGCAGGCTGATGTAGAGGAGGCGCAAAAATGTTTTGCTCTCGCGCATCAGTTCGATCCTGCATTGCTCGAGCCGCTGCACAATATGGAGGCCTGTTTGTCTGGTGCCGAAATGCTTCGGTACGACAGCTCCATGATGACCTGGCTGTAGTTGTCAGACTTCCGATTGAGACGAGGCATGCCCACCTTCACAGGCGGTGTGTGCATCGTCTTTTTTGGCTGCCTTAATTTCCAAACAGGCGATCTTCTGATATGCTGTTATACAGAGTTATTATTTTTGTATGTGTCAAAAGAAAGGATTAAGCCCGAATGAAATTTGCGGTATTGGATTTTGAAACGACAGGCACCCAGTCCGCGGATGACATCATTCAAGTCGGACTTGCAATTATAGATCATGATAACAGCATTTCCCGTGTTTACGGTTCTTATGTGAACCCTGGCAGATCCATTCCGCCTTTTATTACCGGGTTGACCGGGATTACAGACGATGACGTCAAGGAGGCTCCTGCCCTTGAAGAGATGATGATGGAGCTTGTGCCTATGCTGGACGATGTCGTGCTGGTCGGTCATAATGTGGCGTTTGATTTTAATTTTTTGCAAAACGCTTTGGATCGGTGCGGGTACTTGCCGTTTACTGGAAGAATTTTGGATACGATGGATTTTCTGAAAATCATGTTTCCATCGCTATCTTCCTATCAGTTGGGTTTTGTTTCTTCTGAGTTCGGGCTGGCGCATGACCGACCTCATCAGGCAGACAGCGATGCGTTGGCTACGGCTGAAGTGTTTTTAAAATGTCTGGATGAGCTTCACGCGCTGCCTTTGATTACGATACAGCGGCTCAGCGATTTGTTCGCGGAGGAAGACAGTGACCTCGGATGGTTTTTGGACGGGGTGCGTGAAGACAAAGAGCATGATCCTATTCAGGATTTGGAAGGTCATCAGTTTTTTCGTCAGCTTGCGCTGAAGGTAGAGGATTGGACGGAGCTAAATGCCCCTCGCAGAGAGGACGATCCCAATCCGCTGGCAGGCGTTTCCTTTGAGGAATACATGGATGATGTGCGAGACAATTTACGTTCATCCTTGAGCCAATATGAGGAACGCGAAGCGCAGACGCAAATGATTGAGGGTGTCAATCAGGCGCTGAGTGAGGACAAGCACCTGTTGATCGAGGCGGGTACGGGGACAGGCAAGTCCCTCGGTTATTTGCTCCCTTCGCTATATCACAGTGTGAAAAATGGACAGCGAGTCATGGTTAGTACGCATACGATCAACCTGCAGGAGCAATTACGCGAGCGTGATATTCCGATGCTGACCAAGGTGATCCCTTTCCCGTTCCGGGCTGCCATTTTTAAGGGCCGGGGACATTATTTGTGTCTGCGTAAGTTTGAACATAAAATAAACAGAAGAGACTTCGCAACGCCGAAGGAAGATTTAATTACAGCGGCCCAGATGATTGTCTGGCTGACGTTAACAGAAACCGGTGATGATGAAGAATTGAATCTGAGCAATCGTGGCGGAGATTTTTGGGAAACGGTGGCCAGTGATTCAGAGTCCTGTCTTGGTCGTTCTTGTCCATGGTTTCGCAAATGCTTTTATCATCGTGCGCGCCACGAGGCGGGAATAGCCGATGTGGTCATTACGAATCATTCCAAGCTTTTTACGGACGTAAAAGCGAGTCATCAGCTGTTGCCGAGCTATGAGCATCTGGTCATTGATGAAGCGCATCATCTGGAGGAAGTCGCTGGTAAGCACCTGGGCATGCATATGAAATATTTCACACTCGTGCATACGCTGACCCGGTTGTTCAAGGACAGCAAGAACGGACAATTGCCTTCGCTGCGTCAGCAGTTGGCAAAGTCGGGGCATGAGAAATCGACCGATTGGGCTTCTACCATTGACCAACTGTATCCGCTCGTGCTGGAGGTCAAGGAGACTTGGGATCTGCTGAGCGACAAGCTGTTTGGCATGCTGCCGGAGCGAAGTGATGCGACACCGGGCGAAACAGGGCAGTTTTCTTCCCGTCTCAAGCCGTCGGCCAAGCCTGCCAAGTGGGATCAGGCTGCTGCGCTGGAAAATCAGCTTTATGTAACGATGAGCGAAATTTTGCGCAGGGGCGACAAGCTGATGCTCGATGTGAAGGAAGAACATGACGATTATGCGGCTGACAGCCTCATTACAGATATTACGGGGCTGCTTAAGGATTTGGCAGGCATTAGGGAAAGCTTGCGCTTTTTCATGCGGATGGATGATGAGACGACCGTATATTGGCTCGAAGCGAGCGGACAGTTCCGCAGCAAGTCGCTACAATTTTATGCGGTGCCCGTCGATGTGAGCCGCCAGCTGAAAGAAATGTTTTTTGACAAGAAAAGGAGCATTATTCTGACGTCTGCTACCTTGTCGGTGGATAAGTCGTTTCAGTACATGACCGATCAGCTCGGCTTGCAGGAGGCCGCAGATCAAGGGCGGCTGATGACTACGCAGCTCCCGTCACCCTTTAACTACAGGGATCAGGTGTTGCTAGTCATTCCAAGGGATTTCCCGAGCGTGAAGGGCAGTGTAGGAGATGAGCATTTTGTAGATATGCTCGTCAGCTCGCTAGGTGCGACTGCCCAAGCGACGCGGGGGAGAATGCTCGTTCTCTTTACCTCCTATCGCATGCTCCGGCAGGTGTATGAGCCGCTTAAGGAGGCGTTAGCATCCAGTGACATCACCGTGCTGGGGCAGGGCGTGGACAGTGGGAGTCGCAGCAAGCTGACCCGACGTTTTCAGGAAGCTAAAGCTTCTGTGTTGCTGGGAACCAGCAGCTTTTGGGAAGGCGTCGATATTCCGGGCAAGGCGCTGACGTGTCTGGCTATCGTCCGCTTGCCGTTCCAACCGCCCAATCACCCGCTGCTGGAGGCTAAAAGTGAGCTGCTCCAGCAGCAGAAGAAAAATCCTTTTATGAAGCTGTCTGTTCCACAGGCTGTCATTCGCTTCAAACAGGGATTTGGACGTTTGGTACGTACCGCGAGCGACCACGGGGTTGTTATCGTTTATGATACGCGTGTGATCGAATCCTATTACGGGAAGCACTTTTTGTACTCGTTACCGGGACCAAAAATGGAGCATATGCCGACGGAGCAAATGGTGCCCCGTATCGCCGAGTGGCTCCAATCCGCCCCGGAGACAGAGGTATAACGGACGGACATCTATATATATCCGTTACAATTAGGGGGAGCATGTATGAAATCAGATAAAATTTCAGAGGCTGTCGTACGGAGGTTACCCGTATATTTACGTTATCTGAATGCACTGCACAAACGGGAGGTGGCTACGGTCTCTTCCCAGGAGTTAGGACAAAGACTGGATTTGAATCCGGCTCAAATTCGTAAGGATCTAGCGTATTTTGGAGATTTTGGCCGTAAGGGTATCGGCTATGATGTTACTTATCTTATCGAGAAAATACGCCATATCCTGAAAATCGATCAGCAAATTAACGTGGTATTGGTCGGAGCAGGTAATCTGGGGCAAGCCCTTTCGAATTATAATGCTTATTTAAAAGACAATATGAAAATTGTAGCAGTATTTGATGCTGTGCCAGATAAGGTCGGAACCAAGATCAATACGCTGGTCGTACAGCCAATGGATGAACTGGAAGCGACCGTGAAGGAACAAAACATTCGGATCGGGATTATTACCGTACCGGATTTTGAAGCTCAGAACGTGGCTGACAGGCTCATAAATAGCGGGATTGGAGCGATTTTGAACTTTGCCCCGACCACTCTCAAAGCACCAGCAAATATTCGAATACATGTCACAGATTTTACAACAGATTTGTTAAGCCTCGCTTATTATTTGGAAGACGGAAAGGAAGATATGCAACATGATGGAAAATAAATGGATGATTAAGAACGGCTCTTTTGCCGTGAACAGACCGGAAGCGGGGGTAATCCACGGCTATATGATCGTGGAGGACAGCCGCATTACCTATATTGGCGAGACTTTGCCAGCGGGTGAGGAAGAGACGGAAGCAATTGATGGTAACGGGCTGCTGTTTTTACCTGGCCTGATTAATACACATGGTCATGCGGCGATGTCTCTGCTGCGCGGGCATGGGGACGATCTGGCTCTTCAAGTATGGCTTCAGGAAAAAATGTGGCCGATGGAAGCCAAGTTTACGTCTACGGATGTGTACTGGGGTACGTCCTTGTCCGTGCTGGAAATGCTGAAAGGTGGTACAACCACCTTTTTGGACATGTATGATCATATGGACGAGGTGGCTCGTGTAGCTGAAGAGTCCGGCATTCGTGCCAGTCTGATGCGTGGAACGATTGGATTATGTTCGGAGGAAGAGCAGCGGATCAAGCTGGCTGAGGCTGTGAATTTTGCGCGTAATTGGCATGGAAAAGCAGACGGTCGCATTACGACTATGATGTCTCCGCATGCGCCGTATACGTGTCCGCCTGCGTTTATCGAAAAATTCGTGCAGGCTGCGCATGAGTTGGACTTACCGTTGCATACGCATATGTCCGAAACGATTGCCGAAGTAGAGCAAAACGTACGCGACTACGGCTTGCGCCCGGTTGCGCATTTGGATAAGCTCGGCTTTTTCTCCCGTCCATCGCTTGTTGCCCATGCTGTTCATTTGAATGACGAAGAAATAGCTTTGTTGGCTGAACGTGGTGTAGCGGTTTCGCATAATCCGGGCAGCAACTTGAAGCTGGCGAGCGGTGTGGCAAGAGTGCCTGATCTGCTCCGTGCAGGCGTTACTGTCTCTCTCGGAACAGACGGTCCCGCCAGTAACAATAACCTGGATATGTTCGAGGAAATGCGTCTGGCTGCACTCATTCACAAGGGAGTATCTGGCGACCCAACCGCAGTTCCTGCGGGTGAGGCGTTGCGTCTAGCAACGGAGTACGGAGCGAAGTCGATTGGCTTGAATGAGGTAGGGGCGCTGGCAGCAGGCAACAAGGCTGACTTTATCGCGCTTGATCTCAATCAGGCTCATTTCTTGCCGCGTACGGATCTCATTTCCCATGCGGTATACTCTGCAAGCGCCAAAGACGTAGCCCATGTATGGGTTAACGGTCGTCAGGTTGTGAAAAACGGTGAGTGCCTGACTATGGATGAGGAACGTATCAAGCATGAGGCACAAGCCGCCTTTGAAGGGCTGCTGTCGCGCTAATTCAGGTGTCACATCCCCTTAGAGAGGAAGCACAGGTTTGAAAAATAAGAAAAAATGGATAGTGGTCGCCATTCTGGCCGTCATACTGATCCTGGTCAGCATTTTCTGGTATTATTCCTATGTTACTCAAGACCAGGTGACTGAGAGAAATGCCGCTATCGTAAAGGCCAAACAATCGGGTGGTCTGGTTACCACGACTCAGACGTGGAAGTCGGTGTGGGATCAGGTATACTGGGTAGTTCAAGGGAAAAATGCTCAGAATGAAAATATTATGGTGTGGGTCCCTTTTCAAAAAGTGGAGGGTCAACCTAATGTGCCTGTCGCAGATAATAGCAGTGTTCATACCGAGCTACTGAAAAACGGAGTCGACGAGCAAAAAATGACAGCCATGATCCAGCAACAGCTTCCAGGTATAGATATTGTAAGACTTGAGCCGAGTGTGTTTAACGGTCAATATGTGTGGCAGTTGTTTTACGATGACGGCAGTCATCATTACTATACCTTTTATCGCTTCTCGGATGGGGGAGCGATGGGGATAAAGTATATTTTGCCTAATTATTAGAGTGCTGTGGGGAGTGGCTGATGGTGGTTTGGGAGTGCTAGGAGCGCTGCGTAGTCCATTTGATCTTACGATCGCTGTTGCTTCTTCAGATTCAATGGCTCATTCCGCTGGCTGACCGCCATGATGCCACTCCAAGCACCACTCTTTTCATTAGAGCTGGTGTAAGAAGGCACGGACGCCGCTGCGTTTATCTCCGTTTTGGGTTTTACACGCTAAAAAGACGTAAATACGATGGAATTTCGTATTTACGTCTTTTTAGCTAACACCCCTCGCGAAGCTTGGCTGCAAGCCAGCGAAGCATCTTTGCCTACCTACCCAACTGCCCTCCTAGGGCAAAATTCATCTTTATGACTGTGCAGCAGCGGAGTGGAGTGGAGGATTTGAATCTGGAGAAGCGATAGCGTTCGCCTTTGTCATGGGATTCTAACCGTTAAATGTTTTATATAATCAAAAGAATCCCATGGCAACAGCGATCGTAAGATCAAATCATTCACGGAGCGTCTCACCATAACCAAGGATTTTGCCTACCCCCAACTCCCCCACACATTGCCTTCGATATTAGATATACGTTATGATATACTATAATTTATAAGTGATAGACAAAAATGATAGAAAAAGACCTGCTGATCACTATAGATCATGCAGTCTGGTTTATGTGTTGACATTCGTCCCGTGTCTTCTGTGTTTTACATTTTGAGAGGAGGATGTTATTTGAAATTACGTGCAGTTCCTATCGTTGTTGCGGCGGTTCTGGCAGCATCGCTGTTGTTCGGAGGGTGGTTCATTTACCGTCAGGTTACAATGCAGAGTCCTCTGGAAAAACTGGTTTCCCAATATCCCGGCGTCACAAGCGCTCAAATAGATATTAAACCGGATCAGGTTGTTTTGAATCTGGATCTCAAACCGCAGGCAGATGTCGCCGGATTAGTCAATGTATTTAAGCAAAAAGGACAGTCCATCATTGGCAGCCGTACAGTTAAGCTGGAAATTGCGGATCATTCCAATCCAGCGTTGAACCAGTGGTGGTCTGAGGCCATGTTTCCGGTAGCTGAAGCGATGGAGAATAAAAAATACACTCAAATTTCATCTACCGTTGAGCAGATGAAAAAGAAAAAAACCGGTATCGAGGCCGATACCGATATGGATTCAAACAACGTCTATATCCGACTCAGCGAAGGCAAAGCGACCAAGTTTATCGTTTTGCCACGTCAATCTCAGCAAATGGGGGTATGGCCTAATGCCTAGATGGATCAAGGAAACACTAATCGGCATTGTGCCGGTCACCATTATATTTCTCATTTTTATCGGGGTGAATATTATCCCTTTTCTTATCGTAGGTTTGATGCTCAGCGGCTTGTTAATGCTCATGCATGCACGTGGAGGCTTGGCTGTAGGGGCCGGGCAAGAACGTAAACGTAAAAAGAATGGCCCGGACAAGCTGACTTTTGAGGAAATTGGCGGGCAAGAAAGCGCCAAGCAGGAGCTGCGTGAAGCGCTGGATTTTTTGAATCGTCATGATGAAATTTCCAAGTTTGGCATTCGTCCATTAAAAGGTGTTTTGCTTACAGGCCCTCCGGGGACCGGGAAAACACTGATGGCAAAGGCAGCTGCGCACTATACCAATTCTGTATTTGTTGCCGCTTCAGGCAGTGAGTTTGTTGAAATGTACGTAGGTGTTGGTGCAGGCCGTGTCCGTGAGCTGTTTCGGGAGGCTCGTACTCGTGCAGCCAAGGAAAAGAAGGAAAATGCTATTATATTTATTGATGAGATCGACGTGATTGGCGGCAAGCGTGAGGGTGGACAGCAACGTGAATATGACCAAACCTTGAATCAGTTGCTGACTGAAATGGATGGCATCTATTCAGTAGATACTCCGCGCATTTTGATCATTGCGGCTACAAACCGTAAAGAAATGCTGGACAGCGCCCTAACGCGTCCGGGGCGTTTTGACCGTCATATTCAAGTGGACTTGCCAGATAAGAAGGGCCGTCTTCATATTCTTAAAATCCATGCCAAAAACAAACCGATTCAGGAAGATGCGAATCTGGACAAAATTGCTGAGGAATCCTACGGGTTTTCCGGTGCACAGCTGGAAAGTGTTATGAACGAAGCGGCAATCTATGCGATGAGACAGGAACAGGAAACGATTGCGCAAAAGCATCTGTCGATGGCGATTGACAAGGTGATGATGGGTGAGAAAACGGATCGTGAATCAACGCTGGAAGAGAAAAAACGTGTAGCGATTCATGAACTGGGACATGCTATTATGGCTGAAATCGTTCGTCCGGGCAGTGTCAGCCAGGTAGCGCTCAGCCCGCGTGGGAAAGCGCTCGGCTATGTGCGGCACAATCCACAGCAAGAGCATTATTTGTATACCAAGCAGTTTCTGGAGGAGCAGATCATGATCTCGCTCGCAGGAGCTACGGCGGAAGAAATGTACTATGGCGGTCGCAGTACAGGCTCTAGCAACGATTTTGAGCAGGCGCTGAACATTGTTCATACGATGATGACTTCCGGTTTGACTTCACTTGGCATTATTAACATGGAAATGGTAACGAAAGAAGAGCTCATGCGCGAAAATGGTGAGATTATGGACGACCTCCATAACCGTACTTTGGAGCTGCTCGAAAAGCATCGTCCAGTGTTCGACAACTCTCTTGACATCCTTATGAAGGAAGAAACCCTGTCCGGGGATCAATTTAGATGTCAATTTAGTGAAAATGCTCTATTACCAGCATAATTTTTTGTGCTGGTTATTTTTTTTTACTTTTAGTCCGTGCTAAGATATTATTAGCTATTGGGACATAAACATGTATTTTTCGACAAAGAAGGATACAATATAAGAGAGTGACTAGGAAAGGGTGGAGTAAAGAACCATGCAATTTAAAAAAATCGGCGTCATCGGCGGCGGCACCATGGGACAGGGTATTTCTGAAATGCTCGCGTCCAAAGGAATTGATGTGCTGCTGGTAGAGCAGACACCAGAGAAACTAGACTACGCCTACAATATGATTGAAACGAGTCTGGACAAGCAACTGGAAAAATGGGCAATCACACAAGCGGAGAAAAAATTGATTTTATCCCGCATCCAGAAAGTTTCCCATTTGGCTGAACTTGGAAGCTGTGACATGGTCATTGAAACCATTACAGAAAATCTGGACGAGAAGAAAGCTATTTTCCAAGAATTGGACTATGTGTGTCCAAACAACATTATTCTTGCAAGTAATACATCCACGCTGAGCCTGACCGAGCTTGCCAGCTCGACCAAGTATCCTGAGCGTGTTATTGGTATGCACTTTATCTATCCAGTATCCCGCATTGATCTTGTGGAAATTATTCGTGGCTTGAAAACTTCGGACGATACGTTTGAAAACACAAAAATGTTTGTTGAAGAAGTAGTGGAGAAAAAAGGGGTAATGATTTATGAATCCCCGGGCTTTGTAACAAGCCGTATCATTTGCCTGCTGATTAATGAAGCAGCTCACGTTCTTCAAGAGGGCGTAGCTTCCGCTGAAGATATCGACGATGCTATGCGAATCGGCTACAGCTTCCAAAACGGTCCTTTGGAAATGGCTGACCGCTTTGGTCTGGATTCCGTTTTGGCTGCTCTGGAGCGCATGTTCCGTGAATTCGGCGAATTGAAATATCGTCCGTCCATCGTCCTGAAGAAAATGGTGCGTGCAGGTAATCTGGGCGTGAAATCGGGCGAAGGCTTCTTTAAGTACGACAAGGATGGTGACCGGGTATGAAAATTCTCGTAATTAATGCAGGGAGTTCTTCCCTGAAATACCAGCTGTATGATATGACGGACGAGTCCGTTCTGGCAAAAGGTTTGGTCGAGCGCATAGGTATGGATTCATCCATCCTGACGCATAAGCCAACCAACAAAGAAGAATACACTGAGGTTAGCGAAATTCTGGAGCATACTACAGCGATCCGTAAAGTGCTGAATGCACTTACAGATTCGGAACATGGTGTAATCTCCAGCACTAGCGAAATTCAGGCTGTGGGACATCGCGTTGTTCATGGAGGCGAAATCTTCAAGCAGTCAGCGGTTGTAACGCCTGAAGCGAAGAGTGAAATCCGCCGCTTGTTCGACCTTGCGCCATTGCATAACCCGGCTTCCATGATGGGGATTAAAGCGGCTGAATTGAATATGTCGGATGTTCCGCAGGTTGTTGTATTTGATACCTCATTCCATCAAACGATGCCTGAAAAAGCTTATATGTACGCCATTCCAAGAGTGTTGTACAATAAGTACAAGGTTCGTCGCTACGGCGCACACGGTACTTCCCATGATTATGTAAGCAAGGAAGCTGCCAAATTCGTCGGTCGTCCTTTGGAAGAGTTGAAAATTATCACTTGTCATATCGGTAACGGCGGTAGTGTAACAGCGGTTCAAGGCGGTTTGTCCGTAGATACTTCCATGGGTATGACTCCACTGGAAGGACTTATGATGGGGACACGTAGTGGTGATTTGGACCCAGCAATCGTGCCTTATGTGATGAACAAGCAAGAATTGACCGTCAATGAAGTCAATTCCATGCTGAATAAGCACAGTGGACTTTTAGCTATCTCCGGTATCAGCAGTGATATGCGTGAAATCACGGAAGGTATGGAAAAAGGCGAAGCTAATTCTACATTGGCATTTGAAATGTATGAATACCGTCTGCGCAAATACATTGGTTCATATGCCGCAGCAATGAATGGGGTAGATCTGATCGTATTCACGGCAGGTGTAGGCGAAAACTCCGTCGTTCTGCGTAAGAGAGTGTTGGAGCAACTGACATTCCTCGGTATCGAGCTGGATGAATCGTTGAATGCTATTCGTTCTGGCGAGCCTCGCCGGATTACAACAGCAAATTCGAAGGTTGATGTATTGATCGTTCCGACGAACGAAGAACTGGTTATTGCCCGCGACACGTACCGTCTGGTTCAGTAGTTCGACCCGAAGTTTAAACTTTATACATACGGGCTATCACTTAAATAGGTTCCGTATGTACCAAACAGCGAGAGCAAACAGCCTGACCCAGGGGGAAGGGCTGTTTGATTTTCGGTTAAGAGGAGAGAGACGGTCATGACGAATAAAAGTACGATTGCCCTAGTGGGCCGCCATGTAGGGGAAACGGTTACAATCGGCGCTTGGGTAAATAATAAACGATCAAGCGGTAAAATCCAGTTCCTGCAACTGCGCGATGGTACCGGATATATTCAAGGGGTTATCGTGAAAAGCGAGGTGTCCGAGGACATTTGGAATGATGCCAAATCCTTGACACAAGAAAGCTCTTTGTATGTTACCGGAGTTGTGCGCGAAGAACCGCGTAGCCAATCCGGCTTTGAATTAACGGTAACGGGCATCGAAATCATTCATTTGACAGAAAACTACCCGATCACGCCAAAAGAACACGGTGTAGATTTCCTGATGGATCACCGTCACCTGTGGTTGCGTTCCGCCAAGCAACGCGCGGTTCTGATCGTACGGGCGGAAATTATCCGTGCGGTACAGGAATTTTTTAACGGCAATGGCTTCACAAAGGTGGACCCGCCAATTTTGACTCCTTCTTCCGCAGAAGGCACAACAGAGCTGTTCCATATCAAATATTTTGACGAGGATGCTTATCTGACACAAAGCGGACAGTTGTATATGGAAGCGGCAGCCATGGCGCTTGGCAAGGTATACTCGTTTGGTCCTACCTTCCGTGCGGAAAAGTCTAAAACACGTCGTCACCTGATTGAGTTCTGGATGATCGAGCCGGAGATGGCTTTTGTAGATCATGAGGAATCTTTGCGCGTACAGGAGCAGTTTGTGAGTCATATCGTACAATCAGTGCTGAAAAATTGTGCAAAAGAGCTTGAAACGATTGGACGCGATGTTTCGAAGCTGGAGCCAATTCAGGGAGAATTCCCGCGCATTACGTATGATGAGGCGATTGCTTTCCTTCAAGGAGAAGGATTCGATATCCCTTGGGGCGAGGACTTTGGCGCTCCGCATGAAACGGCTATTGCTGAGAGATACAACAAGCCAGTGTTCATTACACATTGGCCGACTCACATTAAGGCATTTTATATGAAGCCTGATCCAACTCGTCCAGAGGTTGTATTGTGCGCCGATATGATCGCTCCTGAAGGCTACGGCGAAATTATCGGGGGTTCCCAACGGATTGATGATCCATCCTTGATGGAAGAACGTTTTGACGAGCATAACCTGGCGCGTGAAGCTTACCAATGGTATATGGATCTGCGCACCTACGGCACCGTTCCGCATTCCGGCTTTGGACTGGGACTGGAGCGTACGGTAGCATGGATTTGTGGGCTCGATCATGTACGTGAAACGATTCCGTTCCCACGTATGCTGTATCGTCTGTATCCGTAAGCGATGACCGGTTCATTCGACAAGACATCATCGGCAGAGTGGGCAGAGGGAGTAGCCTTTGCTATGGAAGCTGGAATGGTCCAGATTCCCTACGCCCTGCTCAAGCATTACCGGACGCTTCGGCTGACGGACGGCGAAATGCTCCTGCTTATGCAGTTGCTTGCTTTTAAACAAGCCGAGCGCAATGAATTTCCAACCTGGGAGCAATTGCAGACTCGCATGGGATGCACAGCGAACGAAATTGCGCTCCATTTTAGCAAGCTAATGAAGGAAGGCTTTCTGCGGATTGATACCGTGGAAGATCGCAGCTCATCCGTACAATTTGAACGCTACAATCTAACGGGGCTGTACCGTAAGCTGGCGGAATGTATGATACCCGAGCGCACAGAGCAGAACGATGAAGATGATATTTTGTTTGCCGGGAAACCGGATGTGCTGAATGGAATATCGGAATCTCCGCCTACGGAGGAGCGGAATTTGTTCACGATTTTCGAGAAGGAATTCGGCCGACCGTTGTCACCGATGGAATATGAGACGATCACTAGTTGGGTGGATCAGGATCGTTATCCCGAGGAGCTGATTTTGCTGGCCTTGAAGGAAGCGGTGTTTGCAGGGAAGGTGCATTTCCGTTATATTGACCGCATTTTGCTGGAATGGAGCCGCAACCGTGTCCGTAATGCACAGGATGCAAAGGAATACGCTCAGCGTTTCCGTGGGAGCGGACGCAGCTAAAGTGATAGACTGAGGTTTTCAGGCAGCAGAAAGATTTATACGCTTGGTTAAAGTAACTATAAGCTAAACGTATGTAAGTAAAATATTCCAGCATACAGCAGCTTTAGCGATAGAGGACACGCCACTCCAACAGGAGGGTGTGTCCTTTTTAAATATTTTTTTCGAAATATGCAGGGGGAGTAAATTCTCCGGCGTCTATAGTATTGGGAAGGGGGAGAGCGTCATTGATATAGAGAGAATCATTGAACGAATACGGTCTGGTGACCGGCAGGCGTTCCGTGAGATGGTAGAGCTGTACAGCAAGCATGTGTATCATGTGGCCTATTCGGTGCTGCATGATAGCAAAGAAGCGGAAGATGCCGCGCAGGAAGCGTTCGTTCAGGTGTATAAGTCTCTCTCCCAGTACCGGAACGAAGGTTTTAAAACGTGGCTGACCCGAATTGCGCTCCACAAGGCGCTGGATATCAAGCGCAAACAGGACAGACGGCCCGCAGAGCTTATAGATGTGACAGAAACCCTCGTACAGCTCCCTTCCCGGGATGAGGATGTGCTGGTCCGTCTGATCCGCGAAGAGCGAAATGTGGAATTATCGCAAAAAATCGCCCAGCTGCCCCAGCAGCATCAGGATATTATTAAGGCCTATTATATGCAGGGCAAAACCTACGATCAAATTGCAGAAGAGACGCAAGTAGCTTTAAAAACAGTAGAGTCCAGACTCTACCGGGCACGGCAGTGGATTCGAAATCACTGGAAGGAGGAGGAATGGCAATGACTGACCAACATGATAAACCTTGGACTAAAGGACAGAGGAATGACTGGCACGCTTATATTACAGGAACTTGCACGACAGAGGAATCCGTACGGCTGGAAAAGCTTTTGCTGGAAGATGAGCAGGCGCTGGGTTTATATCTTGTTGCACTGGAGCAGTTGGAGTCGACATTGGAAGATTGTTCTGCCTGGATGGATACGGAGCGCTTCACAGATCAGGTAATGGCTGCTCTTCCCAATAAGGAAGCAGAAGCGAGCCAAGCCATTGTCAAAAAGCGTCGTTGGTTTGAAAAGCCTGTATTTCACTACGTAGTTGCGGCAAGCTTGACGCTAATTCTACTGTCTAGCGGTGCTTTTGACAAAATGATGCCGCAAACCAGTGGTAAGCCCGTTCCTCCAAAAAAACGCGTCTCCTACAGTGAAGAGGTCATGCGGGCTACGACAAGCTGGCTCGACAAATTAAAGCCCTAAAATCAATGAAAGTGGCAGATAAAAAGGTTTAAATTCAAACCTTAAGATGAGAATTTTATCAATATCGCAAGATTAGAAAGGAAGTGTAGCGGTGCCTTATACGGAACGAAGCAAGCTCCTGGCATTTCTGTTGAACATGATTCCCGGTGTGGGACACTATTACTGGACCAGAAAAGCCAATGCGTTTGTATACACCATTTTGTTTTTTGGATGTTTGGCTGGAGGATTATTTTTTTCGGTAGTTTCAAGAGACGAGTTGCCTATATTGGGCAGTATGCTTGTTGCTGCCCTCTTCTGGGGGCTGAGTATGCTGCATATCATTATTAGCTTGTTGCGTTATGACCCTCGTGCAGTCGCTACTCCGTATCCCCCTCATGCAGGCCCCAATCCATATGGTTTTTACCCCCAAGGTACGCCTTATGGAGATGGAGGCTTGGCGGGCGAGGCTCCGGAGGGAGCGCGGAACGCGGATACGGATATACCAGGAGCAGGAGCGGATTTTGATGCAGGTTATCATCAATATGCGCAGGGACACTACGGATTGGCAGGTTCGCCTGCTTTTCAAAAAGGCTCGGACAATGAACGCTTTTTCACCATATTGCTATCGTTCATCCCGGGATTGGGACACCTTCATCTAGGGCTGATGCAGCGTGGTCTGTCTTTTCTGATGTCCTTCTTTGGCTTTGGAGCGATTCTCGTTTTTATTTCCAGCATCACAAACGAATCGGGATTTATGGCGTTTGCGGGCGTGTTGCCGATCATATGGTTGTATTGTATGTTTGATGCAGTGCAGCATGTACATCGTAAACATGCGGGAGAAATCCTTCAGGATCGGACTTTGTTTGAAGAACTGGAGCATGGAAGAGTCGAGGGGCGGCGAAGCAAAATGCTGGCTACCATTTTATCGGTATTTCCCGGGGCGGGACATATGTATATCGGTCTGCAAAAACGGGGTCTTCAGCTCATGCTTCTGTTCTTAGGCGGTATTTATGTGCTGGATGTGCTGCAATTGTCTCTCTTTTTGTTCCTGATTCCGGTGGTCTGGTTCTATAGCTTTTTTGATGCATTGCAGCAAATAAGCCGCTATGGACGGGAACCGTTGATTGACAAGCCTGTGATCGATATGTTTGCTCAATATCACCGCTGGGTAGGCTTGGGGTTGCTATTGCTGGGTGCCTATTACATCTTGATCAACGTACTTGTTCCTACTCTGGATCGCCTGTTTCCGAACGGAGAGATTTATAATTTGGTTGACATGTATCTACGGACGATTATCGTATCCTTATTGTTGATTGGCGGTGGTATTTGGATGATGATCGGTAATTCCAAATCTAAACGGGTAAAGGAGAAACAATAGGATGGATACTGAGTTTTCAAAGAGTGAGGCTCCCTTTAAGGGAGTCCATCATCCTCATGGTGATGCAGGAGGCTCCACAGGCATATTGGGTACATCATCCAACAAAAGCAGCTCCTCCAAAGCACCAAACGCCCCGGAAGGGGTATGGAAGGTTGGAAGGCTGTCGATGGGACTTTTTCTGGTCTTGTTGGGAGGGGTAACGTTTGCCTCCAAGTTTTGGGGAGCAGGCATATTGGATCAGGCGTTGACGTGGTGGCCTGTCGTTTTTGTTTTGCTGGGACTCGAAATTTTAATGTATACGGCGTGGAAAGGGACACGTGAGCGCATCCGTTATGATTTGTTCAGTATGTTTATTACAGCAGTCTTGGTTTTTTGTTGTATCGGATTTGCTTTGGTCAGTTCACTGGGACTTACTTCGCAAGTCAGGGATATGATGAGCTCGGTTCAGGAAACAAGGGTCCTTCCTGATTGGCATGAAAAACTGCCTGTCGGAGTGACCAAGGTGATCGTGCAGGGTGAAAATCCCTATGCGGTCAAAATTGACGCAACCACCTCACCAGAGGTGCATGTGTTCGGAAGTTATGTCTATACAGGCAACGAGGATGAATTAAAAGGACAGGAGCTGTATCAAACTAAGCATATCGGAGATACGCTGTATGTGCTACTGAGCCAAATCCCGACACGTTTTATGCAGCCTCAGCATCAGCTCGACGTTACAATTGCTGTACCCGAGGGGATTACGGTTACCGTGCGCGATAATCAGGGAAATGTAATTGAAAAATAGGAGGGAAAAACAATGATATCGTTAAATCCTGATACACTTACAGGGCGTGAAAATTATAAGCTGTTAAGCGGAAGCATTATCCCAAGGCCAGTCGCCTTTGTGACCACACTGAGCAATGAAGGGGTGCTGAATGGTGCGCCGTTCAGTTATTTTTCCATCGTAGCTTCCGAGCCGCCGCTTCTGTCTGTGTCCGTGCAACGTGTCGATGGGGTGTCCAAGGATACAGCACGTAATGCGATGGAGCAAAAAGCCTTTGTCGTTCATATTACGGATGAGGACAATGTGGGCGCGGTGAATGTGACGGCTTCCCGTCTGTCGCCGGAGGAAAGTGAAATCACACTAGCCGGACTTACGCCGATAAAAAGCACAAAAATTGTGGTTCCTGGCGTGGTTGAAGCGAAAATACGCATGGAATGTGTCCTGGAGCAGGCGATACCGCTGGGGGGCACAGAGGGCGCACCTGCCTGCGATCTGCTGATCGGGCGCGTGGTGCAGTATCATTTGTCCGAGGAAGCGTATCAAAATACATACATAATCGCCAAGGAGCTGCGTCCGGTGAGTCGTTTGGCCGGCAATGATTATGCAAAGCTCGGAGAGCAATTTAAGCTGGAGCGTCCCCAATAGGGGACGTTGCTTTTTACAGCATAAAGGGTTACGATTATAAAAAAATAGCACGGGAGCCTGCGGAAGCAAGCTGAGAGTACGACTAATCTGTCGTAGACCGTATGAACCTGTTGGATAATGCCAGCGCAGGGACCTTAGTGTAGGAACACTCTGCTTTTGCATAGTGTTTTTTTGTTGTTCTATACACTTGAGCATGTGCATGCTGAAAACCATAGCTCTCGGCTGGAAAGAAGCGCAGGCTCCTGTCATCAAAGGAGCAGGGTTCGCTTGATATTGAAATTCATTTTACTTTATACCAAAAATCAGATTCAGAATGAGCGGCAGAATTGGAAGCGGCAAGACGTTGTCAGGGGGGCGCAGCTATGACTCATACGGTGTACAAAGCGTTAACCATTGCAGGCTCGGACAGCGGAGGGGGTGCAGGCATACAGGCTGATTTAAAAACCTTTCAGGAGCTGGGCGTGTACGGCATGTCTGCCCTGACGGGAGTTACTGCTCAAAATACACGCGGTGTACAAGCTGTTCATCCTGTCCCTGTTGCCATGGTAGAGGCTCAATTACAGTCCATAGGTACGGATTTACCCCCTGATGCCGTTAAAACGGGTATGCTCGTGGGGGCTGAGGTCATTCGTCAGGTGGCCGCGCAAATTCGCCAGTTTCGGTGGCCTAATGTTGTCGTAGACCCGGTAATGATCGCCAAGGGCGGAACTTCTCTACTTCAAGATGAGGCAGTGGAAACGCTAAAATCGTATTTATTACCTTTGGCAAAGGTAGTCACCCCGAATTTTCCGGAAGCGGAGGCGTTGACTGGACTAGTTCTCTCTAGTCGCGAGAATGCGAAGGAAGCGGCTCGAATGCTGGCTGATTTAGGGAGCGGCTACGTGATCATCAAGGGAGGACACAGCGCGGAAGCGGATCGGTCGGTGGATTTGTTGTTCGACGGGCGCAATTTTACCGAACTGGACGGCCCCCGAATTCATACCCCGCATACCCATGGAACGGGATGCACCTTTTCAGCGGCGCTGGCGGCTGGATTGGCGGCAGGACGAAGTGTACCCGAGGCGGCGCAGACGGCCAAGGCTTTTATACAGGCGGCGATTGAGCAGGGCTTGGGTATCGGCTGTGGGCATGGACCAACGAACCATTGGGCATGGAACGCACGCTGGACAGGAGAAGGGGCGTCTGTATGGAGCAGGGCCATGAGGGAGGAACAAAGCGATGCCAAGAGTTGATATAGGGCGTATGCGGGAGCATCTGCGTCTTTATTTGGTCATGGGCAGTGTGAATTGCGACCGTGATCCGCTGATGGTTTTGGAGGAAGCGTTGCAGGGAGGTGTGACCCTTTTTCAATTGCGTGAAAAGGGTGTGGACTGTCTGACGGGAAGTCGCTTGCACGAATTTGCCCAAGCCGCCGGGAGGCTGTGTCATCAGTATGATGTTCCATTTCTCGTCAATGATGATGTCGAGCTTGCCTTGGCTGTGGATGCAGACGGCGTCCATCTCGGACAAGATGACGAGCCTACAGACCACGTGCGCTCTCGAATGGGCGACAAAATCATCGGCGTATCGGTACACAGCTTAACGGAAGCGGAGCAGGCGGTACGCGCTGGCGCTGATTATGTGGGCGCAGGGCCGATGTTCCCGACTCGTTCCAAGCTGGATGCACATCCTGTGCAGGGACCGGAGCTGGTCCGCAGGCTACGTGCAGGTGGTGCAAGCCTTCCGCTGGTAGGCATTGGCGGCATTACGGTGGACAACGCAACAAACGTCCTACAGGCAGGAGCAGATGGCATAGCAGTCATTTCAGCCATCTCATGGGCAGAAGCCCCACGTGAAGCTGCACAAAGTCTGAAAAGCATCCTGAAATGATCAAATGGGTTCAATAATGATACAAAGGCAGTCGGGACTTTTGTTTCACGTCCAAGGCTGCTCTTCTATTAATAAAAAGAGAACGCTCCCCTGCTTTCGCTGGGGCTACGTTCTCTGCATTCAATTTGCACTTTTCAATTAATGCAGGCGCGCATGTAGTAAGTTATTCTTCATAACTAAGGTCTCAGCAGCAGGGAGCGGTATGTCGCTTCAAACAAAAATTCAAACGCCTCCAGATGCTTTTTAGCCTCAAACACATCACGCCCCCACGCATAAATGCCGTGGTTACGCAGTAAAATTCCCGGCACCTGATCATTCAGCACACCTGGCACCAGCTTGGAAATCGCAGCAATATCCGCGTAATTTGGCAGTACGGGAATGTCAATCGCTGCATTTTCCTCCCAAATGTTAAAAGCCTTAATGAGTTCAATGCCTTGCACAGGTACAGAGCCTTGTTCCCCGTAGTATTCGGAAATGAGATTGTTGAACACCGTATGGACATGGAAAACGGCTCCGCAGCCTATCAGGCGGTAAATTTCACAATGAATCAGCGTTTCGGCGCTTGGCTTGAGGTTTGTGGCTTCTGCCGCTTTTCCGTGCTGGTCTACGAACAGAAAATCTTCCGGTGTCCGCTTGGTTTTATCCTTGCCGCTGGCAGTAACTGCAAAATAAAATTGTTCAGGATGAAATTCCCCGATCCGTATCGACAAATTGCCGCTCGTGCCGGGGAACCAGTTGCGAGATGCGAATAGCTCCTTGACATCAGCGAGTTCTTCCAGTGCGCGGCGTTTTTCTTCCAACGTAATGTCTGCCAAGCTATAGCTCATTTACAGCACCCCTTGCTCCTGTTTTTGCTTTAAATCCTTAATAATGTCGTCAAATGTTTCAAAGGGCACATGTGCTACGCCCAGCTCCTGACACTTTAAAGTCAGGTGCGAACGGGAGTACACAAGGTCGGCAATTTTGGCTCCTTCAAAATCCGTCAGGCTGTCCCCGATCAAAATTCGTTCGTACTGTTCGGCAGGGTATTGGCGAATCACGGTTGTTTTGCACATGCCGCAGTCGTTCGTACATGGCTCCTGACATGGATGCGGCCACGTAATCTCAATATGATTCCCTGAGAAATGGGCACCATTGCAGTAAACGTGATCCTGTGGAATGTCGAAAGGCTCCAGCAGAGGGTCAATAAAGAAATCAATACCGCCGCTGGTGACTAAAAATTCAATATCCTGTTCCCGTACATAGTCCAAAAAACGGGCAAAGCCCTCGCGTATACCAGCTTGTCCAAGTACATAAGAGATGATTTCATCTTTTTGCGTGGAGGGCATCAGAGCGAACATGGCGCCTACGCCTTCACGAATAGACGTGTGTCCGTTCACGATATCATGCATGATAGCCTCACAGCCGGCAGGCTGAAAATGCTTCATTATGGCGACAATATTGTCGCTGTTCGTAATTGTCCCGTCAAAATCGCAAAAAATGACGGGCTTCTTCGCTGTATTCATCGTTCCCCTCCCCACGTATCGAGCGCGGATTGCAGCTCCGGGTGCGTGCGGGCGTATTCCGCCAGCGGCACAGCCTGACGCACAGCTTCAATCGCCTGCACAAAGGCGCGTCCGCCAGCTTCGGTGCCGAGCGGATGGCCGTGAATGCCGCCCCCGGCGTTAACGACAACATCTGTGCCAAAA
Source organism: Paenibacillus sp. NRS-1782 (assembly GCF_050467685.1). Taxonomy (NCBI): domain Bacteria; kingdom Bacillati; phylum Bacillota; class Bacilli; order Caryophanales; family Paenibacillaceae; genus Paenibacillus; species Paenibacillus sp. NRS-1782. The sequence goes on along the minus strand of NZ_JBITPH010000051.1, from coordinate 43,959 downwards.
TCACGCACAATTAACGGCACCAGGCCGGGGTGAATCCCTGCGGATGGCACAGGCATGCTGGCCTTTAGCGGCAGATCAGGGGTGATCAGCTCATCGCGGATCGCCATGTTTTCCTCACGTGGCATCGTAACCGAGCCGTAAGGAGAAGGGAAGAGCACGAGGTCGGCTCCTGCCAGTCGCATGAGCTGACCGAGCAGCACCGATGCCGAAATACCATAATGCGGTGACGGATAAGCAGCACCCGCCAACGAAGGGTGGGCTGCAATCGGCACCGAGATAGCGGGATCACTGCTTAGTTCATGCAGCACATCGTAGCCATAGGCCAGCACGTTGAACAGCAGGGCATTTGCGCCTGCGTCGATGGCCTTGAGGGCTTGCGCTTTGAGCTGCGAGGTTGGTCCAGTTAAATTAGCTGCATACAGCAGCTTTTTACCGGTTTCACGCTCAGCCGCTTCGGCGGCTTTGATGCAGGCTGCGACGCGTTTTTCAATCGGCGTCAGCGCATTTTCAAACAAAATCTCGTCGTCCTTGATCAGATCGACGCCGCCCAGGGCTTGTCGGGTAAACTGCTCGCTCAGCTCGTCCAGATTAAGACCAATCACTGACTTGAAAATGCTCATTAGCAGTGGACGGTCATATACGCCGAGCTGCTCACGCAAGCCGCTGATGCCAAATTTAGGCCCCAGAAAAGCGGAACGGAATGCTTCCGAGAAGCTCAGCTTCGTCAGCTTGATACGGCCGTCCATCGAAATTTTGCCGAAGACCGTCACCAGCAGTGCGGGAATGTCCCGGCTGAAATTTACATCCGGGTAAGCAATAGTCAGGTCGGCATATCGTTCACCGGGCCCTCCATCGTGAACATCCACAGCTTGAACCGAGCCGAGATGCTTTTGCATCGCGTCCCGCTTGGCTTGCGGCAGCTCAGTCCAGCTGCCCACCGTCATGCCGATGGCAATGGATTGTGCCTTTTTATTAAAATCTGCTTTGTCATCATATACTCGGTAGGTCGCTAAGCAATAGCTCATTCAATTCCCTCCTTTAGTACCGCTCCCATCTCACGGGATCGTTCAGTACAACGTTGTACCGCCGCAATGACCGTTTCGTAGAAATCGCCTTTGTCCAGCCTTTCCAACGCGGCTACCGTCGACCCGTTGGGCGACATGATTTTGTGGCGCAGGGCAGAAGGCTCCTCCCCGGTTTGTTGTACCATGCGTGCCGCTCCAAGTGCCGTTTGCACTGTCAGTTCGTGCGCTTGCTCAGGAGTCAAGCCACCACGGATTCCCCCGGCAATCATGGCTTCCATCAAGTAGTAAACATAGGCAGGGCCGCTCCCGGAAATCCCGGTCAATACATCCATTTTCTCTTCTTCTATAACCGTCACCGTACCCACAGATTCGAATATCGTAAGCACGTTTTTACGCTGGTCTTCGCTAATCTCCTTGGAAAAGCTGATGCCTGTGGCTCCCAAGCCAATCGAACTGGATGTGTTCGGCATCGTCCGGGCGATGGGCTGCTTGCGGCCAAGCAACGTCTGCATCGTACGAATGGATAGTCCGGCGATCACCGAAATGATCAACTGCCCATCTGACAGGAGCGGACCGAGCTGTCCAAGGGCTTGTGCAGCATCCTTGGGCTTCATGGCAAGCACAATCACGGGAGAACGGCGCAGCAGCTCGATTTTGGCGGCATCCTCGGTTTGGAACAACACCCCATATTGCTGTTGAAGTTCCTCCAGGCGTGCCTGATTGCTGCGGTTGATGACCGTAATACCGCCACGTTTGACAACGGAACGGGACATCATCCCGCGGATAATAGCCTCTGCCATCGAGCCTGCTCCGAAAAACGTAATTTGCTCTTGAATTAAAGCCTTTGTTTGTGATTCACACATGGTTTCATAACCTCCAAGGATACGGATTGATAAATGATATTATTCCCTGATTTGTCCAGTACCGTACACACGATATTTGGTTGAAGTTAGCGCAGGCAGTCCCATTGGACCGCGGGCATGTAATTTTTGCGTACTGATCCCGATCTCGGCACCAAATCCGAACTCAAAGCCATCCGTGAAGCGGGTGGAGGCATTGTGATACACGGCTGCCGCGTCCACTTCTTGCAGAAAACGTTCGGCATGGGCTTCATCTGCGGTCACAATACACTCCGAGTGCATCGTACCGTACCGGGCAATATGCTCCAGTACTTCGTCCAAATGGTCTACGACCTTGATGTTCATAATGTAATCATTATACTCGGTGCCATAATCCTCATCCGTGGCTGGAACAGCCCAGGGAACCAATGCCCGTGTCCGTGCGCAGCCACGCAGCTCGACTCCGGCCTCACGAAAACGTTCTGCCAAGCTCGTCAGATGTGCTTCTGCATAATCCGAGTGAACGAGCAGTGTTTCCATGGAGTTACATACCGACGGTCTTTGCACCTTGGCGTTCAGTGTGATCGCCTCAGCCATCTGTGTATCTGCCGTAGCATCCAAATAGGTGTGGCACACGCCAGCTCCGGTTTCAATGACAGGCACAGTGGAATTTTGAACAACATTTTGAATAAGTGAGCGCCCGCCGCGTGGAATGATCACATCCAGCAAACCGTTCAGCGTGAGCATTTCGTTGACAGAGGCACGGTCTGAATCTTCAATGAGCTGAAGCGCATCGCGCGGTACAGCAGTGGTGTCCAACGCCTGTTGGAGAACTTCAATGATTTTGCGGTTGGAAAACAGGGCAGCCGAGCCACCACGAAGCACAACCGGATTTCCTGTTTTCAGACACAGGCCCGCAGCATCCACCGTCACATTCGGACGCGCTTCATAGATGATCCCGATGACACCTATCGGCACACGTATTTTCTCAATCCGCAGACCGTTTGGACGCTCGATATGCTCCAGCGTGTCACCGACCGGATCAGGCAGCTCCACAATTTGGCGTAAGCCTTCGGCGATGGCCCCGATACGGTCCTCGGTCAGCTTGAGGCGGTCGAGCAGCGATTCAGACGTTCCCAGTTCCCGACCACGCTCTAAGTCGTTTTTGTTCGCTGCAATCAGCTCTTCCGTATGATGTACCAGTGCTTCAGCCATGGCGAGCAGCGCTTCATTTTTTTGTGCTGTCGTCAGTCGGTTCATGACCCCGGCGCTTTTTTTGGCCAGCGTCGCTTTGGTCCGTACCTCACTGAACTGGCTTTCATCTGTTGTGGCTGTGTTCGTCGTTAATTCACTCATGTTACGGCCTCCCCGCATTTATAATGTAATCCATTCATCCCTGTGAATCACCTCAAGCCGGTGAATGGGGCCGATCTTGCCCACAACCTCGCCGCTTGGTAATCCTTGTACGCTTCGAAGCTGCCCATCGTCATAATTGACGATGCCGCGCCCCAATACCTTACGTTCCGGCCCCAGCACCTCAACAACATCTCCGGCATGAAAGCTGCCTTCAACGCGTCGGACGCCAACGGGAAGCAGGCTATGACCGCCATTCACCAGCGCTTCCTCGGCTCCCTGGTCCACATGCACTGTGCCGAGCGGCGTCGACATGAAGCCAAGCCATTGTTTTTTCATCGGCAGGGAAGAGAGGTGGGTGTCAAAATAAGTCCCCGGCCCGTGTCCCTCCACGGCGGCATCCAGATCGCCGTCTGCGTTGACGCGTCCCACAAACACAGGTACACCACCGCGTGTGGCGACTTTGGCTGCTTCGATCTTGGATCGCATACCGCCAGTCCCTACGGCTGACCCGGAACCTCCAGCTAATGCATAAATTTCCTCGGTAATCTCGTCGATGTGTTCAAAACGTACGGCATTCGGATGCTTGCGTGGATCTGCCGTATATACGCCATCGGTATCTGTGATAATGATCAAATGCTGTGCTTTGACCAGATTGGCAACCAGCGCAGACAGCATATCGTTATCACCGAATTTCAATTCGTCAATCGACACCGTATCATTTTCGTTGAAAATGGGAATGACCTGCTGGCGCAGCAGTTCTTCTACGGTCATTCCAGCATTGTTCATCCGTTTGCGGCTCAAAAAGTCACTGCGTGTCAGCAGGATCTGCGCGCTCACCAAGCCATAATCCCTAAAAGCCTGCTGATAGGCTTGCATAAGCAGCGCCTGACCTACGGCTGCCGCCGCTTGTTTCTCATGCAGCAGCTTGGGGCGAAACGGGTACCCGATCTCCCGAAACCCGGCGGCGACTGCCCCTGATGTGACCAGCAGCACTTCATGGCCTTTCGAACGAAGTCCGGCGATTTCGCGGGCAAAATAAGTAATTGCTTTCCGATTCAAGCCCCCTTCAACTCCGGTTAAGGAGCTGCTTCCGATTTTAATGACAATTCGTGTTGACAAGACGTCCACTTCCTTAATTTTTATATACAAAAAAACTTTCATCCTTTGTATGCAAAGGACGAAAGTTTGTGCTTCCGCGGTACCACCTTCATTGATGACTCATGATCATCCCACTTGAAACCTGTTAACGGCAGGAACCGCCTGACTGCGCAGGGCGCTCGGGGATAGGAGTTGGGAGAGGGTCCAGGTAAATTCTTGCAGCCTATCGGAATTTACTCTCTGAACAGGACGGGTCTCTCTTAATAGTCCCTTCAACGCGCTTAATGATATAGGTAACAGAATACCATGAAAAGGTCGGGTTTGGCAAAGAAGTTCTAGCTGAAAATACGGCTTAACCAAACAGGTTCAGCTTGCCAATTCGTTCAACCGCCTCAGTCAGTCGAGCTTCTGAGCTTAGCAGCCCCGCCCGCACATATCCTTCGCCGCCATTACCGAAGCCGATCCCTGGAGCGACAGCCACCTTGGCTTCCCGCAGCAGCAGATCGGCAAAGGAAGCTGAGGTATAGCCCTGCGGCACAGGCAACCAGCTAAAAAAGGAGCCGCTTGGACGCGTCGCCTTCCAGCCAATTTGCCCAAGCGCATCATAAAAAGCATTGCGGCGCGATTCATAGCGTGCAACCAGCTCGCCCACGCAGTCCTGCGAGGACGTGAGAGCAGTCGCCGCCGCTACCTGAATGCCGCCAAACAGGCTGACATAAATATGATCCTGTAGCAGATTAATCATCGAGATGATTTCAGCATTACCAAGCGCGAAACCGACGCGCCAGCCCGCCATATTGTACGTTTTGGACAGGGTATAAAACTCAATCCCTACGTCCCTGGCACCCTCGGCCTGAAGGAAGCTCACCGGACGTTCGCCGTCAAAGCCGATAGCGCCATAGGCAAAATCACTGGCCACCACTATGCCATTACGCTTCGCAAATTCAACTGTTTCCTTATAGAAGGAAAGAGGCGCGGTGGCCGAGGTCGGATTATTCGGATAATTGAGGAACATCAGCTTGGCTCGGCGGCGATCTTCCTCGGAAATAGCCTCATAATCGGGCAGAAAACGGTTCTCTTCCTTTAAGGGGAGAAAGGACATTTCCGCTTTAGCCAGGGCTACGCCAGACCAGTAATCCGGATAGCCGGGATCAGGTACGAGACACATATCGCCGGGATTGAGTAAAATTTGCGGTAGCTGCACCAAGCCTGTTTTTCCGCCAAACAGGATGGCGACCTCAGTTTCCGGGTCAAGTGTCACACCGTAGTCCTCCTGATAGCGCTGGGCGACGGCTTCCTTGAGAAAGCCGTAACCGCGAAAAGGCGAATATTTATGATACAGCGAGTTATCCGCTGATTCCTGCAAGGCTTTTACAATATGAGGTGGGGTAGGTGTATCCGGGTTCCCCTGTCCAAGATTAATGACATCATGGCCTGCCGCAATTTCACGGTTTACATTTTGTACTAGTGTGGCAAAAAATTGAGTCGGTAACTGCTTCATCACATCAGCAGAGGGAATGGAAAAATTACTCATCATTTCACACGACCTTTTGGAATAGTTTGAGGATTAATTTATCACGATTTAACCAAGTTGTATAGAGGGGATTAAACCTATGCGGTTGCGTGGTAGAGCCTGAACGGGCTATGATGGGAGAAAATGCCGGACAAGCGCTCACCGGAAGCTCCGGTTCACAGGGAGGATGAACGATTTTGACGTATCATGAAGCTCAGCCGTTCAGTGTTGCACTCATACAAGCTCATATTGAGCTGGGGAATCCCCCGGAAAACCGCAGTCATATTCGTACGTTAATGGAACATGCGGTGACAGCCGAACTGAAGCCGGACCTGATTGTACTGCCCGAAATGTGGAATACGGGGTATGCGCTGGATCGCATTCATGAGCTGGCGGATCAGGATGGAGCGGAAACCCGTGAATGGATATCGGCATTCGCTGCTGCTCATCAGGTGAACGTGGTAGCCGGATCTATAGCGGAGAAGAAAAGCGACGGTCATGTATACAATACAATGCTCGTTTTTGACCGGACAGGCGCAGAGGTTGCTTCATATTCCAAAATTCATTTGTTCCGCCTGATGGATGAAGAAAAATATTTGCAGCCTGGTCAGGAAAAGGTGTTATTCACGCTGGATGGAGGGATTCAGGCGGGTGCGTCGATCTGCTACGACATCCGTTTTCCCGAGCTAGCGCGGAGTCTGGCCCTGTCTGGCGCAAATCTGCTTATCGTACCTGCGGAATGGCCACATCCCCGTCTTCATCACTGGCGTACGTTGCTGACTGCAAGGGCCATTGAAAATCAAATGTACGTTATCGCCTGTAACCGGGTAGGACGCAGTGGAGATACGGATTTCTTCGGGCATTCTCTCATTATTGATCCGTGGGGAGAAATCATTGCCGAGGGCGGAGAGCAGGAGGACATCATCACAGGAACGATTGAGCCAGCCTTAGTGCAGGACGTACGTGGGCGTATTCCAGTATTCGAGGACCGTCGTCCTTCTCTGTATGATCTGTAATAATCACGAAATGGGCTATGATCAGGATAAAAGTCCACCAGATTCACGGTGACCCTGATTACGACAAGGCGAGGAAAGCGTGGAACTGAACATTAAATATGGAATGTATAGGGGTGTAGCCCCGGGACCGTCTCCTTCTCTGGCTTTGGCTGGGGAGGAAGACGGTCTTTTTACGAGAGACTACTTTTCGGAAAGCTGTTTGACCGTTTCGCGGAAGGTTTCAATAAAAGCCTCGGCCGCTTTGGATAAATAACGTCCATTCCGATATGCAATAGCCAGCGTGCGGCTTGGCGTCGGTTCAGCCAGTGGCAGCAATGCCGGAACAAATTCGCTGCTGGCAGCCCGGGCAATAAAACGAGGCACGAGTGTTACCCCCATCCCTGTTGCTACGAGCGATTGGAGGGTTTCCATATTGGTGCTTTCAAACACCACCTTTGGCTCAAAGCCCGCTTGATGGCACAAGTCCATCGTCAGCTTGCGGAAGCCCTGCCCCTTTTTCAGGACGACAAAAGGTTCATCTTTCAGTTCTTCCAGATGCACAGGCTGCGGCTGGTCGCCGTTTTTGCGCAGAGCCAGCGGGTGACCCGGGGGAACAGCAAGATCAATCCATTCTTCACCGATGGGCACATAGGAAAGTGTCGGTTCTACCAATGGGAGAGAAAGCAGGCTGAGGTCGGTATCGCCGCTGGCTGTTTTTTTCTCCAGATTCATGGATGAATCCTCGACCAAAACAATTTCAATGTCAGGGTGAGCTTTCTTAAACACAGGCAGCACATGCGGCAGCAAATGGGAACCCGTGATAGGCATACTACCGACGACAACCTTCCCTTTACGCAACTGAGAAATATCGTCCATTTCCTGTCGGAGTTGCTCGACGGCGTCGACGATCTTTTTCGCTTTTTCCACAAAGCTTGCTCCTGCATGCGTTAATTCCACCGCGCTTGTATTGCGTTGAAATAACAGCACCCCAAGCTCTTTTTCCAGTTTGGACAATTGCTGGCTCAGGGAAGGCTGGGCAATGTGCAGCTTTTCCGCTGCGCGTGAGAAGTTTTTTTCCGCTGCAATTTGCAGGGTGTATTGAAGCTGCCTGAATTCCATCGAGTTTTAGACCCCTTTTATACGCTTTTATAAGTATTGTCAGCTTATAAGATTTACCTATTACATCATGTGCTTATTATACAATATTTAAAATCGAAATCCCAATCCCAAATGAACTCCATGTGTTCACAGGCTGGAAAATCCCTATGTTTACTTTTATCTTTATTTTTTAAAATTATGGTATTTAATTCTGTTTGACATGGCAAATGGGTTCATCCATAATACTATTCATATTAAAACAATATGTTTTATTGGGGAAAAGGGGAAAATGGGATGTCCAAACTTAGTGTATCTTTTAGGAAGCCGTTTTTGGTTGGATCTTTAGTATTACTTTTATTGGTTCTCGTGGCAGGATGCTCCGGCTCCAAAAATGATGCAGGTCAAAATACAAACGCAGCTAACCCAAGCACAACCGCTGATCAACACGCAGAAGGGGGAACCTTTACATATGGTCGCCCGGCTTCCGTAACCTCGTTTGATTTGCACAATCAGATTACATCCAATAATGCTTTTGCTATCGACAAAGTATTTGAGCCGCTGGTCGCCTTTAACAGTGATGGAAAGATTGTGGATTGGCTTGCAGCGTCTCACAATATAAGCTCAGATGGTTTAACCTATACTTTTGTTTTACGCGATGGCTTGAAATTTTCAAACGGAACCGGAGTTACTGCCAAGGATGCGGTGTTTTCAATTCAGCGTCATTTAAATGTAGGAGGTCCTCTTGAAATAGCGGCACAGGTGGCTTCGCTTTCGGCTAAAGATGAAAAGACACTCGTAATTAAGCTTAAAACGCCATATACGCCGTTTATTTCTGAGCTCTCAAACTTTTCCAATGGTATTCTTCCAAAGGATTTCGGCGGTGTCTCAGAAAAAGAATTCTTTAAAAATCCGGTCGGTACCGGTCCCTTCGTCGTTAAGAAATGGGATTCTGCCGGTGATGTTACTTTCACCAAAAATAAATACTATTGGCAGAAAGGCAAGCCATATATCAATGAACTTGTCTACAAGCTCATTGAAGATGACAGCCAAGCGATTAACCAGCTGAAGGCTGGCGCGATTGATGCTATTGAGTCTGTAGCTGTTGAAAATGTAAATGAATTAAAACAAGGTACGGATACCAAGGTGGCGACCAATGGAAGCTGGGTGACAGAGCAATTGTTCTTCAATACCTTGGACAAGCATTTTTCGGATGTGCATGTTCGCCGTGCGCTGGCGTTGGCACTTGACCGTAATGGATTGACTAATGCGGTTACCTTTGGTTTCGCAAAGCCAGCCAATTCGCTTTTGCCGCCGGCCATTCCCTACAACACGAACGATACGATTAAAGCACTCGGCTTTGATACGAATGCTGCCAAAGCAGAGCTTGCAAAATCAAAGTTCCCTAACGGGTTTTCTACAAAATTACTCATTGCCTCTGGAAACAACTCAAGAACTCAGGAGGCACAGATTATTCAGGCGGCCGCCAAAACGATCGGCATTGATATTCAAATCGAATCTGTTGAGTTGGCCTCATTCCGCGAGCGTTTCTTTGCCTATGATTTTTCGGCAATGATCAACAGCGGACAAGCGGATTCTCCAGAAGCCAACTCGATCCTCGCTTTCCAGACAGACCCGGAAGGCTTTAGCAAGTCGTACTGGACTCATTACACGAACAATGAAGTTACCAAGCTCCTGCACGAGGGGCAAAAAACACCTGATGGGGAAGAACGTGCGGGAATTTACGCCAAGCTTCAACAAATTCTTGCAGATGAGGTGCCTTACATCCCGCTTTATTATCCGGATATTCTGAAAGGTATTCGTTCTTCCGTTGACGGCCTGGTCGTGCTTCCCAATAACAGCGTTCGTTTTGAAGATGTACGTGTGAAAGGTAATTAGATCCTTGAAGGCTCACCATGTATTTAAAAAGTCTGCCGGATTGTCTGCAAATCTTACTTCCCCACACAAATGGCTTGTGCGCGCTATGATAAGAGCGGCATCAGTAGTCATCTGTGTGGTGGTGGCAGTCTTCTTCATCATAAGGCTGGTGCCGGGAGACCCCGCCAAAATGATTCTGGGGGAATACGCCACAGCTGAGTCTATTGAGAGTATGCGTCACAGGTTGGGGCTGGATCGTTCTCTTTGGGAGCAGTTTATAGGCTTTGTGCACAATTTCTTTACACACGGTGATACCGGCGTTTCGATTGTTTTTGAAACTTCTGCAAGAGAGTTGATTGCAGAGCGGGCCCCCGTGACGCTGTTGCTCATTGCAATGACCTGTCTTTTTGCCATCATTGTTTCGCTGGTGCTGGCCACCCTTGCGGCAACACATAAAGACGGACTACTTGATCATATGATACGCATCTTGCCTGCTGTAACGCTCGGTATGCCGATTTTTTGGGTTGGACTGCTACTGATTCTGGTATTTAGCGTTCGGCTTCGCTGGTTTCCCGTTGGGGGAGTAGGAGAGGGCTGGCTCGGAATCTTGTACAGTCTCACCCTTCCTGCGATAACTGTCGGATTGTCGCAAATTCCCTCGCTCGTTCGTTCTTTAAGAGCGCAGATGCTGGAAGTGCTGGAATCTGATTTTGTTGTAACCTTGAAGGCAGCGGGAATCCCCGGTCGGGTTATATTGGTAAAGCATGTCCTGCGCAATTCCGCTCTTCCCGCTCTTATGCTGCTTGGCGTAAACATTGCCTACCTGATGGGCGGCACGTTGGTAATTGAACAGGTTTTTGGCCTCAAAGGGATCGGAAGCCTGTTATTTTCAGCCATTTCAAATCGGGATTTTCCTGTTATACAGGGAATTGCTCTTTATTGTGCGATATCTGTGGTCATCATCGGCTTCGTGATTGAGGTTGCTTCTGGGTATCTTGATCCCAGGACGAAAGGAGAACAATGAAACGCACGCAATTAGATCTTCAGATTCAGAAGGCAGGTCATAGCAACCGCTCTTGGGGAAAAATGCTAAATACTCCATCTCTTCTATGGGGCAGTATTATGTTTGCGTTGCTCATAGGGGTTGCAGTGTTCGCACCGGTTATTAGCCCCTACCAGCCTTCTGATCCCAATATTTCGGCAACTTTACAACCCCCGTCCTTCGAACACTGGCTGGGAACCGATCAACTGGGGCGTGATTTGTTTACACGGCTGATCTATGCCGCACGGACTGATTTGAAGATTATGGTACTGGCGGAGATCATCCCTTTTTGTATGGGGGTGTTTCTGGGAATGCTTGCCGGGTATTATGGTAAATGGGTAGACACGGTTATCACGCTTTTGACCGATACGTTGATTGCGTTCCCTTTTTATTTGATTGTCATTATCGTGGCGTTTGCAAGCGGTACGGGTGAACAGGGGATATATATTACGTTTGCTCTCGTTGGCTGGATCGTATACGCTCGTGTGGTTAAGGGTCTTAGCACATCCTTTCGCAAGCAGGAATGGATAGCCGCTGCCAAGACACTGGGAATCCCGAATATTAAAATCATACTGCGCCATCTTCTGCCGAATGTGCTACCGCAAGCAGTGGTAGTGCTTATGACGGATATGGCTGTTCTGCTTGTGGCCATTGTTACGCTGGGCTATCTCGGTATCGGCATTGCGCCGCCAACTCCGGATTGGGGAACGATGATTTCTGATGGGCAGCCCTTTATATCTACAAAGTGGTGGCTTTCAGCAATCCCGGGCTTTGCGGTGGTATACACGGGGATAGCCTTATCCCTTGTGGGCGATGGGCTAGCAGATATATGGAGAAGAAAATGAACGCTATGAATCCAATTTTAGAAGTGGAAAATTTGTCGCTCGCGACGCGATCGAATCATAAATTGGTCACCGATGTGAGTCTTAAAGTCGAAGCGGGCGAAAGCATAGGACTGGTAGGGGAATCCGGATCTGGAAAATCGCTTACCCTGCGCTCCATCATAGGGCTGCTTCCCTCCGGCATTGAACAGATTGGCGGGAATATCAGGAGCAATGGCAGATGCGCAATGATTTTTCAAGACCCGATAAGGGCACTTGATCCTCTCTGCCCGGTGGCCCGACAGCTTGCCGAGGTTGTGTACTACAGGCAGAAGGTGAGCCGGAAGGTCGCGCGTACAATAGCTTTGGAATTGCTTGAAATGCTTGGCCTTCCCGATTCCTTAAAGCATACTGACCGTTACCCCCGCCAGCTTTCAGGCGGCCAGTGTCAACGTATTGTTATTGCGATGGCTTTGGCGTGCAAGCCGGGCATCCTTCTTTGTGATGAGCCAACAACGGCGCTTGACGTAACGGTTCAACGGCAAATACTTGACGTTATTTCACGTCTTCAAAAGGAGTTGGGTTTTGCCATGGTGTTTGTTACGCACAATCTTGCCGTAGCTGCTTCGATGTGCTCAAAGCTTTGCGTTATGAAAGAGGGAAGAATCATAGAGCGGGGAGACACTTTGCCCCTTTTACAAAACCCGCAAAATCCGTATACACAGTTGCTGATAAGCTCAGTGCTTCCTCTCCCGGATCTTGAAAGGAGCGCTGATTTATGAAAACAGCCTTGCGGATAGAAAATATAACGGTTGCTTATGGTAAGTTCACCGCGCTTGATCAAGTAAGCCTGGAGCTGCAGGAGCGTACCACGCTTGGTCTTGTGGGAGAATCGGGTTCAGGAAAGTCTACCCTCGCGCGGGTAATAGCTGGGCTGATCGCCCCGGATGAGGGCCGGATCATGCTGGGTTCTCAGGTACTGGGCAAGCGACGGAACCGGGAGCAGCATAAAAGAATACAAATGGTTTTCCAAAACCCGGATTCCTCGCTAAATCCAAAGCATACGATCAGGCAAATTCTTGCCGAACCCTTGCTTTTTCACAAGATTGTTGACCGCGCTCAAGTGGACAAGAGATGTAGGGAACTGCTTACACGTGTTCACATCGCTGAAAGCGCCCTTGGCAGATTCCCTCACGAATTTTCCGGTGGTCAGCGTCAGCGGATAGCCATTGCCCGCGCTTTAAGCGTGGAGCCAAGCATACTTATCGCAGATGAACCAACGAGCGCACTGGATGTTTCGGTACAACGCAGTATGCTTGAACTGTTGAGCACACTCAAATCGGAGCTTAATCTTACGATGCTTTTTATCTCTCATGACCTAGGAGTTATCAATGCCATAAGCGATATAGTTGCTGTAATGCGGCAGGGGAAGCTGGTTGAGATCAACCCCAAGGAGAAATTCTTTTCTCGTCCTGAAACGGCTTATAGCCAGGAGCTTTTGTCCGCTGTTCCCAAAATGCCAATATCCCATTCTGCAGGAGGTATTTATGAGTCAAAATAATAAAGGATTTGTACCTCTTACAATATCGGAGTTTGATACGCTAACTAACCTGCTCTCCAAGCTCCTGTCCACCCAAGAATCCCCGGTAATCATACCGGGCGAGGCGATTCTGGGAATTGAAGCCATAGCAGCAGGCATAGCTGCGCCAGACCGTACAATTCTAAACATTGTGACAGGTCCCTATGGAACGATTTTTGGTAACTGGCTTGCGCGCGGCGGAGCAAAAGTCATTGAGCTCAAAACATCTTTTGATGAAGTGGTGACTGTAGATGAAGTCGCCGCAGCGATTGAGCGATATAATCCATGTGCGCTTTCTTTTGTGCAGGCGGAAGTGGTCACAGGAGGCTCCAATCCAACAAGGGAAATATTGGAGCTTGCGCGTCGATCCAATATTATAACCGTGATAGATGCGGTTTCAGCAATCGGGGGTGAACCGGTGCTGATGGACGAGTGGGGAATTGATTTTGTAGCTGTGGGTGCGCAAAAAGCATTAGCTGGCCCTAACGGGATCAGCGCTGTGGGGATTTCTCCCCGTGGCTGGGAGTTTCTGGCCTCCAACAAAAATGCGCCGCGCAATTCCATTCTGTCTTTGCTTGACCTAAAGCGTCCCCCTAATCATGTGACGCCCATACGAGTTCCTGCCAATATCCCTGTATTGGAAGCCCGGGCGCTTATAGAGGCATTAAAGCTTATTGAAGAAGAGGGTCTGGAAGCGGTTAATCGTCGCCATCGTTTAACTACATCCGCTGCAATTGCCGGCATTAAAGCCTTGGGTCTTGAGCCGTGGCAGCGGAACAAAGATCGCTACTCAACGTTGACTACAACAGTTCGGATTCCTCAAGGCGGCCAGTTCAATATTGAACAGCCCATAGGTATTGTCGCTCCCGGAGACGGAGAATTGCATCATAAGCTCTTACGCATTAACCATTTTGGAGCGAAGGCAAATCAACCAAGCGTTGAAGAAGCTATTCAAACGCTTGCTGAGCTTGTACATCAAGACCCTTCTCATGCGCTTGCCGTCCAAAGGTTAATCTGGGGGAATGAAGATGGTAAATAACATCCAAAAAGAGTTAACCTACAAAAATATATTTGTGGCGGGGATTGATGGGAAACGATTCGATATTACGATCAGTAATGGTCGTTTTTCGTCCATTGCAGAGTCCGTATCTCCATACGCGCAACAAAATAGTCCAGATGGCGACTTATGGATTAGCCCCGGCGTAATTGACCTTCATACGCATTTGGCATGGACGGATTTTAATCATGCTGACCAGGAGAAGCGCGATGAACTGGAGATTGAAGTGATGCAGGTGCAAGCCTTTGAGGCTACTTTTCGGGCTGGAGTGACTTCGGTGCGTGATGCAGGTGGGCTTTTGCCAAGTACGGTGAAGCATATAGGTCAGCATTATAGCCAGCCTTTAAGAGTTTATACCTGTGGTGATATGCTTGGAGCCGGAGACGCACGAGGTCTTAAGCATTTGGAACGGCGGGTAACAGAAATTATTAATTCCGGGGCAAGCTGGATTAAAATTCTTGCAACGGGGGGACTAGGAGCGTCACCAGATACAGTGCTGAACCCGATTTTTTCTGAGGAAGAATTCTCTTTTATTGTGCGAAGCGCCCATGCACGCAAGATAAAAGTCATGGTTCATACCTGGGGCGGACCTACTGTGGACTGGTCTATTAATGCTGGCGTGGAATCTATAGAGCATGGAATGTATTTGACCGAGGATCAAGCCAACCGGCTTGCGCAATCCAGGACAGCCTTTGTGCCTACTGCTTCCATCTACCGTATTGCTGCAGACCCGTCTGGAGTTCTTTCACTCGACAGGGAAATTTGTGATCGCGCTGCCCGCGCCGCCGAAGCCCATCCTAAAGCTGTCAGCTATGCCAAAAGAGCAGGCGTACGAATTGCGTTCGGTACAGATTTTGCCACACCTTCGTTACACGGACGCAACCTTGAGGAATTAGACGCACTCTTAGACTGTGGATTAACTCGAAAAGAGGCTTGGCAGGCTGCCACGGAGTTTGCCGCTGAAATTTTGGGATATGGGGACAGATTGGGACGTATAAAAGAAAACTACACAGCAGATACAATCCTTTTTAATGCTGATCCGTATAAGTCACCAAATGTCAAAGCACTGCGTGAAAGTATCGTATCGGTAATTCAGGGGCAATTAGAGTGAGACTGATATACCAACGGCGTTGATTCATTTGTACCACAGCAGGCGGTTGATTTCATTCAATAATAAGCTTGAATAGAAGCTGTTTTTTCCATTAAAGGAGAAGCAGCTTTTTTTGTTGCGATAAATATGTATTTTTTGCGGCAGAGGCTGGAGTTTATATTCAGAAAATGGGATTTTTTGTGAGTCTAGTCACGTTCTATGCCCTCTGATGTTGCTAGAATAATACATGTACGGTACAAGCAGCTGACGATGTGGGGTCCAGATGGACGAGGAAAGAAGGGATGAGTCACGGACGAATTATTACTGCGTCTGGCTGACGGCAAGGAATGGACGCATACGGAAATGATGGAGCTGCTGGTACGTCTGGAGGAAGAACCGACGGTGCGGACACAGTTACGAAAATTGGCAGCTCGCATCAAAATGGAGCGTTACGGTAAAGGTGTTTTTTTACGTGGATTAATTGAGTTCTCCAGCATATGTCGTCAGGATTGCATGTATTGCGGGCTGCGTGCTTCGAATAAGCAGGCGGATCGCTACCGTTTGCGACTGGAAGAAATTTTGGACTGTTGCGCGGAAGGTTATGAACTGGGATATCGGACCTTTGTCCTGCAAAGCGGCGAAGATTATTGGTTCACGGCAGCCCGGCTGGCCAAACTGATTCGGGAGATCAAAAGGCGTTTTACCGATGTGGCCGTTACACTGTCCATCGGTGAGCGGGATGATGCAACCTATGCGCTATTGTACGAGGCGGGGGCGGACCGCTTTTTGCTGCGGCATGAGACGGCTTCACCAAGTTTGTACGCTAAGCTGCATCCGACGATGACGATAGAAAGCAGGCGCAGTCGGCTGCTGGCCTTGCAGCGAATCGGATTTCAGATCGGGGCTGGATGTATGGTTGGTTTACCGGGACAAACGAACAGTGATTTGGCAGACGATTTGGTCTATTTGCACAGCCTGTCGCCGGATATGATCGGGATTGGACCGTTTTTACCGCATAGCAACACGCCCCTCCGGGATGCCAGTCAGGGAAGCATGGAAAAGGCGCTGGATATTGTTTCGTTGTCTCGGTTGGTCGTTCCAGATGCGCTTATTCCTGCATCCACGGCGATGGGAACGATTCATCCCCAAGGTCGGGAGAAGGCGCTACAGGCGGGAGCGAATGTAGTTATGCCCAATTTGTCGCCACTTGCGGTGAGGCCAAAGTATGCTATTTATGAAAATAAAATATGCTTGGGTGATGAATCTGCCCAATGTCGACATTGCCTGGAGCTGCGCATCCGTGGAGCGGGGTTTGAAGTCGATATGGGGCGTGGCGATAGTTTGAGGGTGCAGCGACAGCTCCTAAGTCAATGATGGGGCTGAACTAAAAAATAGTAGGTAACCATAGGATTTTGCGAAATCCTCACCATAATAAGGGAGATGGATCTACGTGAGTGAAGTACGGGAGAAAGTGTCGGCGGATTTCATTAATGAGGCAGAGATTATGGCAGCGGTGGAGCAGGGAAAGCAGGAAGCAACGGATCGAAACCGTATTTTAGACATTTTGGAGAAGGGAAGAGCTTGCCGGGGGTTGAGTGCGACTGAAGCGGCGGCTCTTTTACATGTGGATGATCCTGAACTGCTGGAGGAAATGTTTAGATCCTCACGGGCGGTGAAAGAGCAGATTTACGGCAATCGGATTGTGCTGTTTGCGCCCCTATATGTAAGTAATCACTGTGTCAATAACTGCGAATACTGCGGCTATAAGCATACCAATGACAGCTTTACCCGCAGCCGTTTGACGCCAGAGGAGCTGGTCGAGGAGGTCAGAGTGCTTCAGGAGTTGGGGCATAAGCGCCTCGTACTGGAAGCGGGGGAAGATCCGCTCAATTGTCCGATTGATTATATCGTCGATTGTCTGCGTCAGATTTATGAGGTTAAAGTGGACAATGGCAGCATACGCCGAATCAACGTCAATATTGCTTCCACAACCGAAGAAGACTATCGGAAGCTGGCAGAGGTAGGAATTGGTACGTATATTTTGTTCCAGGAAACGTATCATCGCGAAAGCTACCGCAAATATCATCTTCAAGGGCCAAAACGGAATTATGACTGGCACACGACTGCCATGGACCGCGCTATGCGAGCAGGGATAGACGATGTGGGTATTGGTGTGCTGTATGGTTTATACGATTTCCGTTATGAGACGATAGCTATGCTTAAGCATGCTGAGCATCTGGAGGAAGTGTTTGGCTGTGGTCCTCATACGGTTTCGGTTCCACGGTTACGTCCGGCTGAAAATGTGGATCTGGAGCGCTATCCGTATTTGGTTGACGACGAGGATTTTATGAAAATTGTGTCCGTTCTCCGACTGGCTGTACCTTATGCAGGTATGATTTTGTCTACACGTGAAGAACCGGAATACAGAGACCGTGTTATTGGTCTGGGTGTGTCACAAATTAGTGCAGGTTCAGCTACGGGTGTAGGGGCTTATGCAAAACAGGACACGGAAGATAAACCCCAGTTCGAGGTCGGGGATCATCGTTCGCCGATGGAAATCATCAAAAGTCTGTGTCGTGGCGGATATATGCCAAGCTATTGCACAGCCTGCTATCGCGAAGGAAGAACCGGAGATCGGTTCATGGAGCTTGCTAAAACAGGGCAGATCCACAATGTATGCCAGCCGAATTCGCTGCTGACCTTTCAGGAATTTCTATTGGATTATGGAGATGAAGAGGCGCGTGAGCTGGGAGCTGAAGCCCTGCGTGATAATTTGGAGCGTATCCCGCGTGAGTCGGCACGCCGTTTGACACTTGATAAGCTGGAACGCTTGGAAGCGGGCGAGCGGGATTTGTATTTTTAGAATATCGATCTTCTCTTTGGAATGGGGCAAATAAAAAGCAGCCGCGTGAGAGTCAGCGCGGCTGCTTTTGCGTGTATGGAGGCGGAATATGTTGCTTTAATCATCCGTTTCATTCAGGAATGGCTGCCAGCACCAACGGCTTGCTCCCATGCCAGTATAGCGGACGGGAAGCATTCGATGGCACGGGGGAAGACTCCCTGAACATAGGCAATGAAAATACCATAGTTCACGATGGGTACCCCGGCGGCTTCCGTTTCTGCCATTCGGTGAAGCATGGTACGTCGATTGAGCATGCAGGCCCCGCAGTGAATAACCAGCGCATATTCGCTTAGATCGTCAGGAAAGCTGGAACCGGATGCATGCTCAATGATGAGATGTTTACCTATCGTTTGACGGAGCCAACGGGGGATTTTCACACGACCGATATCGTCAGACTGACATTGATGCGTACAGGCTTCGGCAATGAGTACGCGGTCGCCATCCTTGAGACGGTCAATGGCTCTTGCACCTCGTACGAGTTCGTCAAGGTCACCTTTATGACGGGCGAACAGGATGGAAAAGGAGGTCAGGGGCACATCCTTGGGCGTATCTGCGGCTACCTTCATAAAAGCCTGTGAATCGGTAACGACCAAGCGGGGCTTGCGTCCCAGGCGCTCCAACGTCAGCCGTAGTTCATGCTCTTTGGTCACTATGGCGATGGCATCGCTCTCTAATGCATCGCGGATCGTCTGCTGCTGTGGCAGAATCAGTCGGCCCTTTGGCGCAGCTTTGTCGATTGGAACGACCAGCACGACAAAATCTCCGGGCGACAGCAGGTCACCGACGATACGGAAACGATCCTCGTTTTGCGGAAGGGCATCCTTGATGGCCTTTTTCACTTCCGCGTCTCCCCATAGTTTAGAGGCACTGAAAGGAATCAGGGATAAATCCAGTTCAGCCCCCAGCGTTGCAGTTATTTTCTCTGTCTCTGCCAAGATGTCCGTCTTGTTTAATACACCAATGACGGGAATCTTCTTGGCACGCAGCTTTTCGAGTAATTCATGTTCGAATGCGCTAACCCCAACAGTAGCATCGAGGATTAGCAGTGCCAGATCCGTGCTGTTTAATATTTCCAGCGTTTTGTTGCGACGCAGTGCTCCGATCTCACCCTCATCGTCCAGTCCGGCGGTATCCACCAGAACAATGGGGCCGACAGGGAGCAGCTCCATCGGCTTGAAAACCGGGTCCGTGGTCGTTCCTCCTACGGGAGATACCACGGCGGCGGGCTGGCCGGTCAGGGTGTTCAGAATGCTGGATTTGCCAGCGTTGCGGCGACCGAGCAGGGTGATGTGCGGTCGGTTGCTACGGGGGGTATCATTCATTCCCATCGTGAATTCCTTCTTCCTGCCCCGGAATACCGGGCTTGGTTACTGTATAGGGATGGCACAATTGCTCCATGCGCGAGCGTGTCAGCAGACCGCGTTCTTCGGCAATATCCTCCGGTGTGCGGCCCTGCGTAATGGCTGCTGAGGCAATGGAGGCAGCTTCATCATGGCCAAGCTCCGCGACCAGCGTAGAAGCCATCACAGCGGAGTTACGGAGATTAGCTGAACAGCGGTCCTCGCATACGATCAAACCGCGTACACACCGTTCATCGAACAGCCGAACGGCGCCGTCCAGAATGTGTAGCGATTCCAGCAGTGATTCGGCAATCAGCGGCAGGAATGCGTTTAGCTCTAGCTGCCCGGAGGCAGCCGCCATAGTAATCGCTGCATCTTCGGCTATCACGCGCAACGCCGTTAGTCCGGCCAGTTCAGCCATCACCGGATTAACCTTGCCAGGCATAATGGATGATCCGGCCTGAACTGGAGGTAGAGTGAACTCGCCAATACCGCCGAGAGGACCGGAGGCCAGCAGGCGAAAATCGCCTGATATTTTGAACAGGTTCACAGCAGCGGCTTTGAGCAGACCAGATACCTCCACAAAGACATCCATATTCTGAATCGGGTCCATCGGGTGGTCACTTCGGCATAGCCCAAAGCCAGTCTCGTCCGCCAGCTTCTCTACCATCCGATAGCTGTAAGCACGAGGCGCATTCATGCCTGTACCAATCGCTGTACCGCCGATAGGGATTTCCCGCAGCCGTTCCTCGGCTTTGTAGAGCCGCCAGCGGTCACGTGCCACGGCTTTTGCGTAAGCACCAAAGCCTTGCCCGGCCATCATGGGCAGGGCATCCATTAGCTGTGTGCGACCTAGCTTGAGCAGATCGGCATATTCCGTTTCTTTGTGCTGTAAAGACTCTTGTAACGAAGCCATCGCGTCACATAAAGGACGAAGCAGTCGAATGGCCGCAATTCGTAATGCTGTCGGATAAACATCGTTCGTGGACTGACAGCAGTTCACATCATCCAGAGGATGTACCAGCTCATACTGTCCGGGTTTTCCACCAAGCCGCATAATCGCCAAATTAGCAATGACCTCGTTGACGTTCATGTTGGTGCTGGTGCCTGCACCGCCTTGCAGGGCATCGACTGTGAACATATCCAGATGCCGTCCGGCGAGCAATTCATCGCAGGCGTCTATCATTGCAGCCGCCCGGTGGGGAGGGAGCCGATTTTGCTCACAGTTCACCTGAGCGGCTGCTTTCTTCACCAGTACTAGCGCGTGAATCAGCTTTTGATTTACAGGTCTGCCGCTGACTGTAAAGTTGTTCATCGCACGTGCGGTATGAATGCCGTAGCAGGCATTGGCTGGAATCTCCATTTCCCCTAGCGCATCCCGCTCGGTTCGCGTATCTTTTTGCAGAGGAAAGGCTTCGGTCATGTCACAGACCCGTTGCCGGAATGCGCGTCATATGCAGTAACTGGCGTGCGCTCGCAGCACGTTTTTCCTCAACACGGGCGTGAACCAGATCAGGCTCAACCAGCTTGAGGGCACGTGTTGGGCATTTTCCAATGCAGGCGGGACCCCCCTCTACACCTTCACACAGATCACATTTGCTGGCAATCATTCGCTCTTTGGGCTGCAAACGTCCCGACACATTCGTGTACAGTCCATCCTGTACTACAGGCCGCCCGTCCCGATATTCGGGTACCATGGTAATGGCACCGTAAGGGCAGGCAATCATACAGGTTTTACAGCCGATACAGCTCTCGCTGTTAATGAG
The DNA here is from genome assembly GCF_050467685.1 of Paenibacillus sp. NRS-1782. Taxonomy (NCBI): domain Bacteria; kingdom Bacillati; phylum Bacillota; class Bacilli; order Caryophanales; family Paenibacillaceae; genus Paenibacillus; species Paenibacillus sp. NRS-1782. The sequence goes on along the minus strand of NZ_JBITPH010000051.1, from coordinate 22,563 downwards.
AATACAGCCGTCCGCGTTCGTAATGGAGCCGTTCGGACAAGCGTTGGCGCAGGGTGCATCCTCACAGTGACGGCATTGGACAGGGGCAGTGACCCCAATGGATTTGATGACCTTCAGACGCGGGTGAAAATGAAACTCATCATCCGGCGAGATAAAAGGGTTACCTGCTGAATGTGCGATGACACATGCGATTTCACAGGTACGACAACCGATACACTGATCGGGATCAGCTAAAACAAAGCGGTTCATACAACTCGACTCCTTTCTAACTAACGACAAAATACAATGGGTACAGTATGAAAAGGTTTAAAAATGCAATTTGTTGGTGCAGAACATGATGAGCACAGGATGAACATGAACAAGACTCAGCAGCTTCTTTTTGCATGGAGAGGGGGGATGTCGCCTGGTCCGCGCTTTTGGAAGGTCGTGTGCAGCAAATGATGCGATACATGACCAAGCGGCTCACCTAAAAATTCATCGTACAGCTTAATAATGTGAGGGTTTTCATGTGATTTTCGCACCTGAAGCCCCGCATCATGTCCATAAATAGAGGATTTGCGTGCCCGGTAAGCTTCAATCCGGTGTTTTTCCAGCATGAGCTTGGGTTGACCGCCTCCGCTAATACATCCGGCAGGACAGCCCATGACCTCAATAAAATGATAATCACATTCGCCTGCCTGCACACGATCCAGCAGCCCATAGGCATGTTGCAGCCCCGCGACGACCGCTACCTTGAGTTGCAGCTCACCCACCTGAACCTCGGCGACTCGAATGCCTTCCTCACCGCGTACAAAATCCAGTTGGAGCTTCGGTAGCTTTTCATTCGTCAGCAGCTCGTAGCCTGTACGGATGGCGGCTTCCATCACGCCTCCGGTTACACCAAAAATGGACCCTGCTCCTGAATAACGTCCTAGCGGTGAATCGAATTCTTCATCTGGCAGATTCATAAAATCAATGCCGCTTTTCTTGATCCAGTATGCCAGTTCACGCGTTGTCAGTACCTCATCCACGTCACGGTACCCGTCGGATTCCATTTCAGGACGATCACATTCGAATTGCTTGCAGGTACAAGGCATGATCGCGACGCTATAAATGTTCGCAGGTTCCACCTCGTCCAGTTGGGCACCATAGGTTTTGACCAGCGAGCCTAGCATTTGCATAGGGGATTTGCAGCTGGATAGATGGTCCAACAGATCGGGATATTCAATCTCGGCGAATCGAACCCATGCCGGACAGCAGGAGGTAAACATCGGTAGCGGCCCACCTTCGGTTACACGACGAATCAGCTCGGTGCCTTCCTCCATAATGGTGACATCAGCTCCAAAGTTGGTGTCATATACCCGATCAAAGCCAAGACGGCGCAGGGCCGCAGCCATTTTACCTGGTGTGAGCGTGCCAAATGGCATACCAAATTCCTCTGCGATTGAAACGCGAATGGCTGGAGCACATTGGACGATCCGAAACTGTCCCGATTTCGTCATCATGTCGGTTACCTTATTCAGGCTACCGCTATAATAGGCAGCGAATAGCGGTTCTCCGATGTCAGCAGGCATATCGCGCTCACGCAAGCGCTCCTGTCGTCTGCTGGCGGCTTCCTGTGGGGATGAACCAGCCCAATCGGATGCGTATACGCTGCATATTTGTACACATTGGCCGCAGATCACGCAGCGGTCTGCGTTCACGGTTTGCGGCTCTCCGGGCTGTCCTTCTATGGCATCTACCGGACAAACCCCTGCACAGCGTCTGCACCCGGTACACATACTGGGATCAATATGAATAATGGGGTTGGTGTAATCCGTCGTCTCCATACAAGGAGCCGAAGAGGCATTGTTAGTTGTTATGGACATCTTTTTTCTACCTTTCTGCGGCTGATTTTGGCCTTACAGGCGAGGGAAGAAGACTTCCCGCCGACGCTCGGGAAGCGGATCGGACTCGACTATAGCCAGCCGTAGTACATCGTTTGGACAGGCTTCTACACAAGCAGGCTGTCCTCCGTTTGTGTCTGCGCACAGGTCGCATTTGCCTGCGGCGGTACGGGGGAGAGCCTTGTGAGCGGCACGATCAGTCAAGCCGGGCTGCGTCATCACACGTCCTTCCCGGTAGACGGCAGATACCTCAATGGCCCCGAAGGGACAGGCCAAAACACAGGAGGTACAGCCGATGCACAGCTCCTCGTCAATCATGACCACACCGTTCTCCTGTCGAATGGCCTGAACCGGACAGGCATGTGCGCAGGGTGCATTCTCACAATGCCGGCATTGCACAGGCACATACGTATCCCCGGCGCGTACAACATACACCTTAGGTACGACAGGCACGCTGACGGTTCCGACCGAAGCGCCTATGCCGTTAGTCTGACTGTGAACGGCGAAGCAGGCTAGCTCGCAGGCTTTGCAGCCGATACAGTGCCCGGCATCTGCGACCACAAAGGAAGAGGCGACAGCGCTTGTTCTATCGGCTACTCCCATTCTACTCATCGGACGGCTCATCTCGTTTCGTGCCCCGCTCATCTCGTCACCTTATCCGCCAAAACAGCTTCCTGAACGTTCATTTGTCTGCGAATCCGTTGGTACGATTCATGTACATCACGCTCGGCCTGTGCTTGGTCGGCGATCCGTTCCAGCCGAATGGCGCAGTATTTTAATTCCGGGGTCTTAGATACCGGATCGAGAAAATCAGCGGTCAGCTCGTTACATGCTCCAACCCACCAGTGATAGGTCATATAGGTCGCGCCTTGCTGCACACGGTCACTAATCTGCGCCCGTGCCATAATGCGTCCACGACGGGAGGATATGGCAACAATTTCGCCATCGAGAATGTTCAGATCTGCTCCGTCTTCCGGGCTAATCTGAATAAAGCCAGGCTCATCAGACAGTTGGCGCAGCGCACGGCAGTTACCGGTCATGGTACGCACGGAGTAATGGCCTACCTCACGAACTGTAGATAAGACAAGCGGGAATTTCTCATCCGGCTGTTCTTGTGGCGGACGCCATTCGCAGGCGAATAATCGGCCTTTGCCACTAGGTGTAGAAAATTGATTCCCTTTGTACAAATACGGTGTACCAGGATGATCCTCTGTAGGGCAGGGCCATTGCACGCCGCCTTGATCCTCCATTTTTTGGTAGCTGGCACCAGCGAATAACGGGCAGAGGCTGCGCATTTCATCCCAAATTTCCTCTGTGTTTGCATAGGACATAGGGTAGCCCATGGCGGTAGCGACTTCGCTAATAATGGCCCAGTCCGGCTTAACGTCACCTTGTGGCTCGACCGCTTTGCGAATGCGCTGAAAGCCGCGGTCTGCCGAGGAATACACACCATCATGCTCGCCCCAAGAGGTGGAAGGGAGGATGATATCGGCGTGCAGCGCCGTTTTATTCATGAAAATATCCTGCACCACGACAAATTCCAATTGGTCTAGCGCTTCACGTAATTCCGCGGCGTTCGGATCACTTTGCACAGGGTCCTCGCCGAAAATATAATAAGCTTTCAGCTTGTTCTCCTTCAGGATGAGGTGTGGCACCTCCGTAAGGGAATATCCTTTTTTACGCGGCAGCTCAACACCGTATGCTTTTTCAAACTTTTTGCGAACCGTGCTATCCGTTACTTCCTGATAACCAGGATATACATTCGGCAATGCGCCCATGTCGCAGGAGCCCTGGACATTGTTTTGCCCCCGTACAGGCCCAATCCCCACATTCGGCTTGCCCAGATTTCCGGTCAACAGTGCAAGAGAAGCGAGTCCCTTTACCACGTCAACGGCCTGTGAAAATTGACATACGCCCATTCCATACAGAATTGTAGCGGTAGGGGCCTTTGCATATTCCCTCATAGCTGCTCGAATGTCAGCCGTCTTGACTCCCGTAATGCCTTCCGCATATTCGGGCGTATATTTTTGAATGCTGTCTACGTATTCGGCAAAGCCTTCTGTGTTTGCTTCCACATATCGTTTGTCGTACAGTCCTTCATGTACAAGCACATGACCAAAAGCATTCACCAAAGCCATGTTCGAACCGCCTTTTAGAGGTAGCCACATATCTGAAATGCGTCCAGTTTCAGTCATGCGCGGATCACATACAATAATTTTGGCACCTCTTTGCTTGGCAGCTACAATGCGTCTTGCGACGATTGGATGTGTTTCGGGTGCATTATACCCAAACACGAAAATAAGATCAGAGTGTTCAATTTCTGGAATGGAGTTGGACATGGCCCCGTCCCCGAGTGAGTATGTCAAACCAGCCACAGAAGGGCCATGGCATACACGAGCGCAATGATCAATATTGTTCGTGCCAATGACCGCCCGCATGAACTTTTGCATGACATAGTTGGCTTCGTTCCCCGGACCGCGTGCGGAGCCTGTTCCCATAATGGAATCGGGTCCGTATTTTTCCTTGATGGCTAATAGGCGTTCAGCGGTATACTGAATGGCTTCTTCCCACTCCACTTCCTCCATGACTCCATTTTTTCGAATCAGGGGCTTGCGCAAGCGTGCGGTTAGAATTTGCGGGTCATTCAGAAAATCCCATCCATAATGTCCTTTCAGACACAGTGTTCCTTCGTTTGTACGACCACCAGCCGGCTCTGCGCCAATTACCTGTCCTTTGTCTACTAGCAAATGAAGCTGACATCCGCTTCCGCAGTAGGGACATACGGTCAATACCTTGTCTGCCATGTGTGCAGCACCTCTTTTTATATGAATTAGATGAAGCTCGTAACATGAAAAAAAGCCAATACAAAAATGCCGCTTTACGCTGCATCCTGTACTGGCTTATCCGCGGGCGAGGAAACAAGCTCCTTCCCGCTAATCCAACCGGTGTATGTGTTGTAATTCAAGAGTAATGATAATATGTCCGTCCCCATGGACGGAGGGGCAGACTTCCCAAGTGTAAGTGAAGGGACTGCCAAGTGTTTTTTCAGCTTCACTCATAAATTCTTTTTCCAGATAAGGACGAAGGACGTTCCAATATTCCCTGACCTTGTCCTCGGCCCCTTCATGAACGAGAATTTCGGACAGGTTGGATAATGTTCCTCGAATTTCTACCGTAATCCGGAGTGGCGAATCCAGTGAAACCTTGACGTTTTCTGGTCCTTTTCCTCGATAATGCTTGACAATGCATACGGCCAGCTTCCTGATGCGCTCACGGTATTCCCATTCGGTATTCAACATCTGAACACTCCGCTTCGAATCAAAATAAAAGCGTGCTTGCCGCACATGCCAGACAGCCTGTGTAGCTGATTTGCAGCAGAACGCCCCCGTCCCGCCCAAAGTGGTCTGCCCAGCACGGCGTATCACTCTTCTATGGTAGAACAGGTTGACCCGGAAAGATGTGAAATTCATTACACTAAGCCATAATTTTACATAGAAGAGGTTGGGGTGGACCAGATTGGCGGTTAGTGAGGTCAATCGAATGACTTTAGTTTGCGGCCAGCATATATGAAAAAGCCCTCTTAAACGGAGGGCTTTTACTCTTTTATCGTAATTTACTTTTTTTCCATTACAGCAAAGTAATTTTCTTCATTGTCTGCAAAGTTAAATACTCTGCCGGAAGGCATATTTACAATTTCTCCGACTTTGACATTTTTATTGGATAAGTCGCCATGTAATTGATCGAGATTTTCGGAAAAAAACATTAAAGAAGGTGTACCGAGATTTAATTCAGGTGACATTTTAGCAACGAATTCCTTATTATGGAGAATGATACTTGTTTCTGCACCCTTTTCAGGAGCAATTTCAATCCATCTCATTCCTTGACCATTATTTTCTTCAGAAATTACATTAAATCCTACTTTTTCTGTCCAAAAATCCAGTGACTCATCTTGGTTATTGACATACAACATAATTTGACCGACTTTACTAATCATTGATTTTTCACTCCTTTGTATAAATAATTACCCAACTCGATGATCCTAATCCTTACTATAGGCACAAGTTTCTTTACTGAACCAGACGCCAGTATTATTACTACTACAGACAGAGCTGACTTGTGGTATGATTCCCCCATTGTCATTCACAAAACTAATCTTGTGGTCTATTTAGTGTTTTTTCTTTTTCAAATATTGTCTGTTCATAACTTGCGATTTTATAATCCATGCGTTCCAACACGTTCTTCATGTCTTACATTGCTTTTTGTTTAGTCAGTTCTATAGTGATCTTCGAAGCACTCGATAAAATTATTTATACTGTCGTGCTGATTCTCAGAAAAAAGTCTAATATTATCTTTGAGACACCAAAATATCCAATTGAGGATATTCAGAATTCATACTTTTGTACAATCGGATATAATAAGAATTTCGACCGACATTGTAGTAATCGGTTAAAGAGAGATTACCTAAAGACAGGTCTTCGGCCCATTTACTCTGATCTCTTCCTCGTGGTCGCTCCCTTTCAACTGGCGTACCGTATGCCAATTGCATTTTAGAACTAATTTTAAAGAAACGATCTATATAGTTTTGCATGTTACTAAATTTTTCAGGAAATAAAATCTGTCCGTCAATCAGTTTAGTGCTGTTTTTATTCTTCCCGGATAGGATATAAGTGTAAACTGCTTTGTACCCGTTGTATTCACCTTTGTAGTCCAAATAAGTATAGTACATATTACTCATACCATAATCATCCAATTCAGTGACAGCATTAATGAGGGGCAGTGTTTCAGACCTTTTAATTTGCTGAACTGTCATACCCCATACAGCATTTCTAAAATCTTTCCCTTGCAATTCTGGAGGGGTATTTTGGTTTTTATTTGGTGCAACTCCAATCCATGCGTACTGTTCTGTTGCGTTACTGCCAAACGGTCTCCCAAGCGCCTGCGAAATGGCGCGCAGAGGAAGGTAAGTTACTCCATTGTATGATTTAGAGCTAACAGGCATACGAATTTCTTTTCCGTTGATATACATATTTTTATCACCCACTACAAAGGTAATCGAATTATTGGAATTTGTTATTTTTACACGATCAGGAATATCGGGATCTACAGCAGCTGTATAGCCTAATTTTTTTAACAACGGGACAACCGGAACCATAAGTGTGTTACTTTCAATGCGAGGGGCAGATTGAAGTGTCACAATCTTTCCATCCAAAAAAATACGATAATTCGACGGATTCGCATGAATTGTTGGAATCGTTCCAAAATAGACCACACAAATGAATAATAGGACAAGAAGGCGCTTCATAATAATCTCCTCTTTCTGGTATTTCATGAATTTGCAAATGCTCATTTTATAAGTAGTCTATCAGACCTAGGAATATTTTTCTATCTGCAAATGTATTGAACGGAACATATGTTTCTATTGTGATTTGTACTTAGTGTTGTCACCTTAAAACACAAGCAGAAGTAAAGTAAAGCTGTCCGCTGGGAAATACTTATTAAATATTTATCCTAGAACTAAATGCCTAGTTTCATATGATGAGGAGTAATCTTGTGTCCTTATTCCACCTTATAGCCTTAACCTATCACTTCTATAGAATATATATGTTAAAAAAACTTGTTACATCTGGTCATACCCCTGTCAAGTAGACAGATGAAAAAAAGCTATGCTGCCAGCGCGCATCGATATTCAATCGGTGCGCGTTGTTTGAGTCTGGCTTGAAAGCGGCGGTAGTTGTAATCGTACATGTAATCTTCCACTGCTTGTCGAATCTCTGCTTCTGAATTACACGGGTTAAGGTACAGCTTCTCGGTCTTGAGATGCAAAAAGAAGGATTCGATGCATGCGTTATCCAGGCAGGTTGCTTTGCGAGAGTGGCTGCCTTTCACGCCGAATGCTTCTAATCGTGTGTTGTACGCCTGAGACGTATATTGGAAGCCCTGATCCGAGTGGAGCACGGCTTCCGAAACGTCTCTTTTTTGTGTCCACTGTTCCACCGTATCCAATACGAGTTGAACATCATTCCGTTTGGACAACTGCCAAGCTACAATCTCATTGTTAAACAGGTCTTGAATCACGGACAGGTAAACAAATGTGGTTCCATCCGTAATATAGGTAATATCCGTCACCATTTTTTGCTGGGGAGCTGTGGCATGGAATTTGCGTTTCAGGCGATTCGGATAGATGACAGAAGGTGTATAGTTGGACTTCTTTCTCTTCCTGCGAATCACCGATTGGATCGATAGCTCCCGCATGATTCGCCATACTTTCTTGTGATTGACGTTCAGACCTGCCTCACACAACGCTGTTGTCATGCGAGGATAACCAAACTCTGGGTTTGTAAAATGAATAGCCATCATGTGTTCTTTGATCTCGCGATCCTGATCTTGTCTTGCGTCTCGCTGTAGCTGTGTAGCTCGCCATTTGTAGTAACTCGGGGTATTCCGGCGTGTAATGCCATGTAAGCTGCGCAATTCATCTACGATGTCGTAGTTCTCACGTTGGTTGGGCGCTTCTCCTTTACTAGATTTGGATACCGCTTTTTTAAATAGTCCACCTGTGCTTGGAGATAGTCTCGCTCTTTCTCCACACTGCCAAAGGCTGTACGAGGACGTCCCTTCAGTGGATTCGTTACATTCCTTTTTCGCTCATCGAACGCTTCCCCGTTTTTCCACTTTTTCACCCACACCTTCAGTTGTGAACAATTCCGAATCCCCTCACGCTCAGCGATCACCTTATAACTTGAAGTACCTTCGACATACGCTCTCACCGCATTCAATTTGAATCTTCGGTATACGTCTGGAATGTTTGCCCTTTTTCGCCATAAAAATATCCCCTCCAAGCTTCACTTGAACCCCCATGATAACATGAAGGTTTTTTTAAGTGTCTACTTGAAGGGGATAATACCACTGTGGCTAAGCTGGTGGGGTGTTTTTATGTTTGCCTGTATGCCCGGTCAGAGAGTGTACTTATACATATATTAAGGTGATAACAAATAAAGGAGGGCTTAAGCTATGAGTGGATGTGCAGGTCCAGCTGTTTGCGGTGTGGGGACTTCTACAGCGGCAATTTTAGTGCTCTTTATTCTGTTGGTTATAATCACTAAAGCGTGTTGGGTTTAATTGTGAAAGGAACTGTTGAATAAAAAAGCTCTGCTAACCTTAATTGGTCGGCAGAGCTGTTATCGTTTCTAACAGGTCCGTGTTAGCTGGATTATATTTCGATTTAGCTTCTTCATATAATTTTCCGAGGTTACGAAACTCAATTGTCGTCCTTTACCACGTTGAAAATATGTTTACTTTTTAATATTTTTCGTATATATTAATATTTGGAAATTATCTTTTCACAAATATTTCCTACAAAGCTAGATTAAATTAACAGAGGAGATTATTTCAATGAGCATTTCATTAAGAATAGAACGCAAATCCGGTGGTGAACCAATCGAGTTTGTAAAAGGTGAAATCATTGGCTTTACTTATAAGAATAATAGTTCCCTAAACCTTTCAGCTAAGTCTCCAAACTTGGCTCATTCGCTACATATTCGAAGCAAAATTCCGCTTCATTCGCTTCCTTCAGTTATAGACAATGCGGATAATTCCAACATGCTGTATACATGGGCAAACACAGAATATAAACCTGATAGTGAGGATTACTATCGCAAATGTAATATCCAAATCGTTAGAAATGAAAACACAATCCGAGATATTACGTTTACACACGCTTATGTAGATAAGTATCAAGAACAGATTGATACCAGCAAAGAGATTCTTGAGTTTGAACTTGTTTTAAAACAAAAAGAAGATCAATTTGGAAAAATTCAGTACAGTCCTCAGGTAGAACCTAAGGAAACAAGAGAACAGGATCAGTCTGATGTCTCGCAAAAAATACTGGAAGGCGCATATAGTAAGAATATGCTAGTGTATGCAGGAAATAATACTTTTCCGTTTGAAAATCCGATGGTAGAACTAGAAAAAACTTGGGTACGAGGCGTAGAGAAGGTAAAGGATTCGACAGACACTGTAATACATTATCCTGATCGTAAAGCATTTACATTAGTAGCTGTTCCTATAGCTCGAAAGAAGTACGGGGACATCACAGCCAATTTACTTAAACATTCACTTGATTACAAACCAGGAAATTTAAACTTTAACGAATGGTCATATGAGGCGCAGCAAGTTAAAAAGTCTAAAGAGCACATCGCAATAGTTAATGATGAAGTCAAAAAAGCTAATGCTAAAAAAGTTAAAAGTTTTTCTTATAATGGATCTGAGCAATTAGAAAGTGATAGAGATTTATATAATGCTTTTCACAAAATGAAGTACAAAATAGATGGAACATATGTAAACGGGCAATGGAAAATTACTACAACGTATTCTGATGTCTATAATTTTGAGTATAATTTTAAGCAAATGTTTACTGGGAACAACAAACTTGGTTGGGCTGCAGCAAACCTAACAAATTTAATGGAATCATGGGGAACACTAAATGAGTATACGTCTTATGTAACAGTAACTGATACAAGAAAAGCTTGGAAGTGAGGTGTGAATTGCAGATGAAGCGTAGATATATCTTTATTTTGATCTTGATCTCTCTACTAGTTATAACTACTACTCTAATTTTCTTGGTGAATTCCGGGGATAATACGAAGTATAAATACCCATCAGGCAAAGATACCGTAGAATATTTTGGTGACGGGACTTTTCAAATTTTGAGAGGGGGGCCGCAAGACCCTTTAATACTTTATAATCATCTTGCTGATCCACTAGAAAAAGCTGTTGATAATATTGTGTCATATAAGATAAAAAAAAATATCGTATATGTGGTTGGTGAAAATGGCTTTATTAAATTGGATTCAAGTACCAACACGTACGAGCAAAAGAAACGGATTAACGACTTTACTTCCAAAGATAGAGAGATATTTAATAAATTAATGGAAAAATAAAAGTAAAGTCTCCAGACCTACCTAGAGCTTTTTTATGGTATAATTTGGATCGTGCGACAAAACGGCTATAAAGGGCGGTCGGCTAATCTCCCGGAAGGGAGATGATGCTTGTGGAGGTTAAGATGCTTTGACATTAATGATGATGTTCGGCACGTTATTAATTACGTTGATCGGATTTATCGTTACGATTGTTATTGCGCTGAACCAAGACAAAAGAAATAGACCGCCCCCACTAAGGATACGGTCTTATTCCTAGATCAACACCTTAAACGCCGACCGCTCTTATATCGGCAAGTCGTGCAGGGGAGCGGTGGTAGCCGTTCCCTTTTTCTATTCTTATGTTACCACACGGAAATTATTCAGGCAATAAAATTGCCTTTGTTGACTATGGTCAAATATTAAAACCCCGGATTGCTCCGGGGCTATTTTACCAATCGCGTTTCCAACTATATTTGGTTACCTACTCTGCTTCTACTTCATCACATAACCTCTGAGCCATTTCTGGATTGCCGTCTTTGATAGCTGCTGCAACTTCTATAAATTTCTCTTTTACGTCTTTATCAAATGATTCAGCAGAACTTTCTACAGCAGACGCAATTGTTTCTTGCATGTCAGAGTCTTCTTTTACATCATCATAAAGTCGCGCTAGTCTTACAGTCGTAGCAATGAACCTTGTTTCATCATCTACGTATACAATATCGTCCTGCGGATCATTAGTAATTTCACTATCAGATGTTTGTGTTTGTTTAGGAGCAGGTTGCTCACCATTGGTTGCACAACCTGAAATCAAAAGGATAAGTATGAATAGAAAAGTAAATGTTGTCTGCCTAAACATCTGACCCCAATTGTTCCGCCTCCTTATTAATGGTCATTGAGGGTGTTTCTTTTTTATGTTCAAAGCGATCCAGAATAAAAAAGAAGCATCCAAGTACAGCGAACACAAGGGAAGCAACCCCATATAGCATACCTCGCATACCCATTATAATGTAATTGTACGCATCACCGCCTACAACATGGCCCATCTTATCCCACGAGTTGTCATGCAACGAAGAGTATTCCGCATTATAATCTCCATAGTGATAAGCAACTACAAAACCAGTTATAAGTAATACACACGAAAGCAAAAAGAAAAAATACGAAGCCTGTTTCATCTTTAAATCTCCTTTAGGTCTTTGTTTCAGCCCGTTTTAATAACTTTTAACAAGAATCCATTAGCGTAGATTTCAAAGCGGTAGATGTTCATGATGCGCTCTCCTTTAGAAGTACCGTATATAGTAACATTTTTTAAAGTTCCAAAGGAGAAAAAGCAAACAAAATGTAGGGGGCGAATTGGGGCCGAAATGTACAATTAACCTCTTAGTCCACCTTATAGCCTTAACCTATCACTTCTATAGATATCATATCTTGGATCAATCAAGCATGTCGTGGTATATTGTTGACATCCAAGAGAAAGCCGTACAGCCTTCTCTATAATTAGGTTCGAAAAACACAGGGGTGAATGTTGATGAGCAATAAGACTATGTTCGAGAAAATTTGGGATAACCATGTCATCTATCAGGAAGAGGGAAAGCCGAGTATTTTGTACATTGACCTTCATCTAGTACATGAGGTGACCTCGCCGCAGGCGTTTGAGGGGCTTCGTCTTAGCGGACGCAAGGTGCGTCGTCCAGAGCTTACGTTTGCGACGATGGATCATAACGTACCGACGCAGGATCGTTACAATATTACGGACCCGATTTCCAAGCAGCAGATTGATACTTTGACTCAAAATTGCCGTGATTTCGGTGTCACACTGTATGATCTGGATACGATTGATCAAGGTGTCGTTCACGTTATGGGACCGGAGCTCGGTCTGACTCACCCGGGTAAAACAATTGTTTGTGGTGACAGCCACACCTCCACACATGGCGCGTTCGGAGCGCTCGCTTTTGGTATCGGAACCAGCGAAGTAGAGCATGTAATGGCAACGCAATGTCTACAGCAAACAAAAGCAAAAACAATGGAAATCCGCTTTGTGGGCCGCCGCAAGCCGGGTGTGACAGCAAAGGATATGATTCTGGGTGTCATCGCCAAATACGGCACGGATTTCGCTACCGGTTATGTTATTGAATATACAGGTGAATCTATCCGCGAATTGAGCATGGAAGAGCGCATGACCGTGTGCAACATGTCTATTGAAGGCGGAGCCAGAGCGGGTATGATTGCGCCGGATGAAACAACCTTTAACTACTTGCGTGGACGTCAACATGTAGCGCAAGGAGCTGCTTTCGAGCAGGCGGTTGCTGAGTGGAAAGATCTTGTTACAGATGAAGGCGCTGAGTTTGATATCGTGCTAGAGTTTGATGTGGATGCTTTGATTCCACAAGTAACCTGGGGGACTAGCCCGGGCATGGGTACAGATATCTCTGCCACAGTACCGATTCCGGCAGAATTGCCAACAGAAAACGAACGTAAAGCTGCTGAAAAAGCGCTTGAATATATGGATTTGAAGCCAGGCACACCGATTACGGATATTGCGATTGATTATGTATTTATTGGCTCTTGTACCAACGGGCGAATTGAAGATTTGCGCGCTGCGGCCGAGGTGGCCAAAGGCTATCAGGTATCCGACAGGGTAACAGCAATTGTCGTACCAGGCTCAGGACGTGTGAAAATTCAGGCCGAGGAAGAAGGACTGGACGTCATTTTCAAGGAAGCAGGATTTGAGTGGCGTGAAGCGGGATGCAGCATGTGTCTTGCGATGAATCCGGACGTACTTCAACCGGGACAGCGCTGTGCGTCGACTTCTAACCGTAACTTTGAAGGTCGACAAGGACGTGGAGGCCGTACTCACCTCGTATCTCCGGCAATGGCAGCCGCTGCGGCGATTCATGGACATTTTTTCGATGTGCGGGACTGGAAGTTCAAGCAGGAAGCAGTAGTCCACTAGGATACGGAGGAGGAATTTACAATGGAAGCATTCACAACTTTAAAAGGGATTGTAGCACCTGTGGATCGGGTGAACGTAGATACAGATGCTATTATACCCAAGCAGTTTTTGAAACGAATCGAGCGCACAGGTTTTGGACAGTTTCTGTTTTACGAGTGGCGTTTTGATGAGGAAGGAAATATAAATCCTGATTTTGAACCGAATAAGCCTCGCTATGCAGGGGCATCTGTTCTGATCTCCCGTGCCAACTTTGGCTGCGGCTCCTCCCGTGAGCATGCGCCGTGGGCAATCATGGACTATGGATTTCGTTGCGTAATTGCACCGTCTTATGCGGATATCTTCTACAATAACTGTTTTAAAAATGCTATTTTACCGATCAAGCTGTCTGAGGAGCAAGTAGAGGATTTGTTTCAACGCACAGCCAAGCATGATAACTACCAATTGAACGTAGACCTGGACGAAAAAACAATTACCGACGATTATGGTCTGCATATTGATTTTGATCTGGATGAGCATCGACGTCAATTTTTGCTGCAAGGTTTGGATGACATTGGCTTGACGCTCCAGCATGAGGCTGAAATTCTGGCTTATGAACAGAAGCGTGCTGCGAAGCAAGGCGCATAATTCCAGCTCAGTATGAGTTTGTAGCGATAAAGTGAACTGGTTTGTTGGACAAAAAGCCCGTACTGGCAATTTTTTTGCCTGCGGGCTTTTGTCATATTCATAAGATAAATTGGTAAATAAGGGGTTGACGGTTCGTCACAGCATGGTATGGTAAATGTATAATTGTTGAAGGACTATGCCTATGTAGTAGAACAAAAAAATACATATATTAAGTTAGGGGAATGAGGATGAAGAAATATAGTTGGTTGATACTGGCGGCTATCTTAATTTGGTTGTGGCCGTCCTCCTCTCATGTGAATGCGGCTGGAGCAGATTTGTTTTTAGATGGAAAAAGGATAGAAGCACCTTCAGATGCCAAGCCTGAAATGGTTAATGGAAAAGTCATGGTTCCGCTTCGAGTGGTTGGTGAACAGCTTGGCTATCAATTTAAATGGGAACCACAAGCCTATAAAATCTCAATCCAAAAAAACAGCACGGATATGTCCATGTATGTAGGCCGTACATCGGCTGATGTGAATGGAAAAATGGTCAATTTGGATGCACCTCCTGTGCTGCGTGGTAACTCCACGATGGTTCCGTTACGTTTTGTCGGGGAGCAAATGGGGCTGAAGGTAGATTGGAATAATAAAAATAAATCCGTGAATCTCAGTCAAAAGGTGACAGACCAGCAGACAGAAAAACAGTCTCCATCCCAAAAAACATCACAAACGCAGACACAGATCACGAGTACACAAAAAACGTCTTCGTCAACAACAACGACTACAAAGCTGACTGGATCAGACAAGCTTACACAGGACGAACTCGCATCATCCAAGCAGCAGGATACAGAACAGCTACAAGTAAATACACTACTGGTACAAAACATTACCTTTCAAGATGAAGCATTACAGATTTCATTGAACAGGGGTGTAACGCCCAAAGTGACCCAAATGACGGGACCTGACCGCATTGTTGTAGATCTGGCAGAAGCGGCGCTGACGTCGGAGCTTTCTCAGCAATTTCCGGTTCGTAGCGATGGATTACGAGTGCTGACGAATATTGACAGTGGGGATGTGCAGGAAGTCAGGTTTGCCCCCGCCGATGGACAAAAGGACGGCGTCCGTATTGTAATTGTTTTAAACCAGGTACGTGACTACGAGCTTTCAACTAACAGCACAGGTGAAATCACACTCCAATTGCGTGAACGCAGTGTTGATCAGGCTGTGACACCAACCAACAGCGGCGGACGGAAAATAGTCGTCATTGATCCAGGGCATGGTGGCAGAGATCCCGGAGCAGGCAGTATCACTGGAAGACACGAAAAGGAGTTTGCACTGGCTGTAGGGTTAAAGGTCAAGCAGCTCTTGCAAAACGATCCTGATATTCAGGTAGTCATGACCCGCAATGGAGATACGTATCCTACGCTGGATGAACGCCCCCAGCTAGCAAACGAACAGCAGGCGAGCGTGTTTGTTTCGATCCATGGAAACAGTATGCTGCCCTCCAATAAAGGAAAAGCTAATGGTTCTGAAACCTACTATGCACGTCAGGGAAGTCTGGCTCTGGCAACAACGATGCATAAGCATCTTGTGGCAGCAACCGGATTTAAGGATAACGGGATTAAGGTGGCGAATCATATCGTAACGAGAAAGGCTCAAATGCCAGCCGTGTTGCTGGAATGTGGCTACCTTAGCAATCTGTCTGATGAAGCAGCCATGTTCTCGGAAGAAACACAGCAAAGGATTGCGGAAGGGATTGTGGACGGTCTAAAGGAATATATGGGGACTGTGACGGTTAACGACACGAGTGATTCTATCAACTCATAATTTTGAAAATTTTAAATGAGATCGTATCAAACTCACCAAAAAGCTGCTTTTTCTCCCTATCCATGTTTAGGGAGAAAGCAGTTTTTTTTGTAATCCGATCAATGACTTTAGCCGCAAAGCGAATGAACTATATTTTTAGCTATAATTCGACAAAATTAGTTCTTTGGCACGTAAATTTCTGTTATGATGGAATATATTCGCAACTTTTGGTGTGGAATAACGTCTAAAAGGTTGTCTGATATTACATAAGCGCGTATATCAGGTCGCCGCACCGGAGCATGTGGCAAAAAAATTATGAATGGAAGGGTGACGAATGAAGAAATTTGGTTTTTTGTTGTTATTATTTGTCTTCATGTGGGCGGTTCCGGGTTATGGACATGCGGCTTCGAGTGGAACACAAATCTATCTCGACGATCAACAGTTAAGTGTCCCGAACGGTGCTAAGGCACAAGTGATTGGCGGAAGTACAATGGTTCCGCTACGGGTAATTTCTGAAAATTTAGGTTATGACGTGACATGGAAGCAGCAGGCGCGAACCATAACGATTGAGAAGGACAGTACCTTGATCCGAATGATAATCGGAAGCAAGACAGCGACTGTCAATGGAAGCGACATTAGTCTGGATGCTTCGCCTCTGCTGCGTTCCAATTATGCTCTTGTACCGCTTCGCTTTATCGGCGAGCAAATGGGACTGGACGTAAAATGGGACAGTAGCTCCAAGTCCGTAAAATTATATACCCGCAGCAGCGGGTCGGGAAACGGGGAATTTACTCCTCCTAAATCTGGGAATAGCAGCACAGATACTGGAAGTGTAACTTTACCAACGAATAATGCCAGTTCAGGTGTAATGCAGGTACAAGGAATCAGTTTCAGTCAAAACCGCTTAACCATTACGACTATGGGTGAAGTGAAGCCAAAAGCATTTACAATGACTGCCCCTGATCGAGTAGTTGTGGATTTGCCGGCTACGGCTTTTGCTGACAACTTTGGGGCCCAGCAAAAGCTGGACAGCAGCCAGAATGGTTCACTGGATATTCAGGATGAAGCGGATGTATCCGGTATCCGTTATGCTTTATTCCAAAAGGAACCTTCAACGGTTCGTGTTGTTATTGATCTGAAGCATGTCATGAATTATACCGCATACAATGACGGCTCGAATCGCGTTATCGTCGATCTGGCATCGAAGGATTCAGTGAATACAGCACCTGATGCTACCTTACCGGATGGGTCACAGACCTCACCAGTTAACAGCAATGGCAAAAAAGTCGTTGTTATTGATGCCGGTCATGGAGCGAAGGATTCAGGAGCCGTAGGGATTTCTAAAAAAAATTACGAAAAGACCTTCAACTTGGCTATGGCTCTGAAAGTAGAAAGCATTTTGAAGCAGAACCCTAATCTTGAGGTTGTGTTGACACGCAGCGATGATACGTTTTTGGAGCTTAAACAGCGCGTAAAAGTGGCTGAAAATCTCAATGCCAACGTATTCGTGTCCATTCACGCCAACAGTAGCGGCAGCTCGGCTTCCAATGGTACAGAGACGTATTACCAGCGTAGTGCAAGCAAAGCGTTCGCGGACGTCATGCATAAGTACTTTGCACCAGCGACAGGTTTGACAGACCGGGGCATTCGTTATGGCAATTTCCATGTCATTCGGGAAACGACGATGCCTGCTGTTTTGCTTGAGGTAGGATATCTCAGTAATGCGAAAGAGGAAGCTACATTGTTTGATGAAGATTTCCAAAACCGGGTAGCTCAAGGGATTGCAGATGGCATCACAGAGTATCTTGGTGTAAAATAAATCTTCAACAAATCGCTTGCCAACGTCAAGCAAGGAGGGGGACATATGAACAAGAAAATCGTAATCGCAGGTCTGCTGGCACTGTTTGCTATTGCAGGTGCAGGCTGCGCTTCCAAGGAGACAGCGGCTCCTGCTGCTCCATCTCAGGAAACGGAAACGTCTGCGGCGCAAAATAGCACACCAGAACAAACGACCCCTGATTCATCGACTCAGTCTGTTGAAAATAACGGAGCGAGTCAAACACCTGCATCCTCGTCAACCGAGCCTACAAACACCAAGACGGATACGGTAAAATCAGGAGACCGCCAAACTCAACAGATCACGGTGTACTACACTGATACACAAGAGACAGGCTTGAAGGAACAGAAAAAGGAAATTACCTACCCAAGCGAGCTGGAAAAATTCCAAAAGGCGTTTGAAGCTCTGCAAAAGAGTGGGAATTCTACCCTGATACCGTTATGGTCTGAGAAAATTTCCGTGCATAAAATCAAATTGGACAATGGAGCATTGACGTTTGATATTTCCCTGCCGGACGAGGCTCGTCTGGGTGCAGGTGGTGAGGACTTGGCTATTGACGCTTTGAAGAAAACGATGTTCCAGTTCAAGGAAGTCAAAACGCTGGATCTGCTCGTAGATGGTCAATCCCTGGAATCCTTAATGGGACATGTAGACCTGGAACATCCGATGAACCGTTAACAGATCAGACTGTATGAAAATTTCTTGGGAATTACATACTTTTCTCGTGCAATCTGTGACAGTTAATGTTAATATAGGAGTGTATTTCTCGCCTATGCAGGCAGTCATGCACAAATAGTATTCGTTTCTTTCCGGATGATTATTTAGAGTGACCGTCTTGATGCGGGCTATCCCGTATCAAGACGTTTTTTTTGGTAGGAGGTAGGATTCCGTGAATGCAGCAACCGCACGTTATATATTGGACACCATCGGTACGATGTTTCCGGATGCCCATTGTGAGTTGAACCATGACAATGCTTTTGAATTAACGATTGCTGTGTTATTGTCCGCTCAATGCTCCGATCAGATGGTGAATAAAGTAACGGCAGACCTGTTTCAAAAATACAAGACACCCGAGGATTATTTGGCTGTTCCCATTGAAGAACTGGAGCAGGATATCCGCAGAATAGGCTTGTACCGGAACAAGGCTAAGCATATTCATAACCTGTGCCGTTTATTGATAGACCAGTATGGGGGAGAAATACCGTCTGAGCATGATGAGTTGGTCAAGCTTCCCGGTGTTGGGCGCAAGACGGCTAATGTCGTTGTGTCCACCGCTTTTAATGTACCAGCTATTGCGGTAGATACGCATGTAGAGCGTGTTTCCAAACGACTGGGCTTTGCGGGATGGGACGATTCAGTGCTAGAGGTGGAGAAAAAGCTGATGAAAAGGGTACCTAGGGACGAATGGTCCTTGACCCATCACAGGCTCATTTTTTTCGGCCGCTACCACTGCAAAGCGCAAAATCCTCAATGTCAGGTATGTCCGTTGCTCGATGTATGCAGGGAAGGCAAGAAACGTATGAAAACGTCCCCGATCAGGAAAGATAAGGAACGTAGAGCTTAAAGACCCCGTAGAAATTTCGAGGGTTTAACCATTTATGTGTAGAAAAGGATGAAGAGTATGAAATGCATTTCGGTATATACAGACAATTTTGAGGCTTTTTCCGATATTTTTGAGCAAATCGTAACATCGGAGTTTGCTGAAAACGAAGAGCGCGAGCTTGAAGGAATCACAGTTAGCCATTCTGGTGATGTACCGGAGCATTATCTGGAGCGTATGTCTCAAAAGCCGGAAGTAGTCGTAATGAAGGACAAATCCCGCGGAATTACGATTTTGCAACATGGTCAAGTATTCGAAATTTTGTTGCCAGTGCTTGAGACGGCAACAAATTAAGTTCAATTAGCGGACATGCTTGCATGTCCGCCGTAGGCGGCTCGGCTGGTCTAACCAGCCTGGGAACGCATGGTGTATAACTTACAGAGGAGTTATTCTTAAATGAGCATTTATGATTATTCAGCCGTTGCAATGAACGGCAAGGAAATCTCCCTTAGTGATTTTAAAGATAAAATGGTGTTAATTGTAAATACAGCCAGCCAGTGCGGTTTTACATTTCAATATCAGGATTTGCAGCGTTTGTACGATCACTATAAGGATAGAGGTTTAGTGATTCTCGGCTTTCCGTGTAATCAGTTTGCCGATCAGGAGCCGGATTCCAATGACAGCGTGCATACTTTTTGTACCCTGAATTATGGTGTAACGTTCCCCATGTTCCAAAAAGTGGATGTACGTGATAAGCAGGCTCATCCGTTGTTTACATATCTTGCTTCATCGTTGCCCTTTGAGGGCTTTGATGAAACGCATTCGGTTGCCAAAATACTTATTCCTTTAATTCATGAGCGTCATCCTGAATACTTAGCTGGAGATTCGATCAAATGGAATTTTACAAAATTCCTGATTGATCGGAACGGGAAAGTGGTCAAACGCTTTGAGGCGACGACGGATCCCCTGGATATGGAAGAGGATATTGAAGCTTTGCTGTAAAGATCAGTTTTGGACAGAATGAGATGAACTTGTTGGTACTATTGATAAAAAGGCGGTTTCCCAAAGTCATGTACATGACTTTGGGAAACCGCCTTTTTTTAACATCTTTTTTAATTCAGGATTTTGCAAAATTAGAATCCAGTCGCTCCAAGGTGCAACATATAGATGAATAAAATCATTTCGATCTATATATTGCTGGTTACACGTCGCTTTGTGGATTTTTTGCGAAATCCTCAACTGTGATGATTCTCACAGCGCCTAAGGAATGCTACAATAAAGCTATTTGAGGCAGCTAAGGGACAAGGAGTGGAACTATAGCTTATGATGCAAACGATTACAGGGAATGCTCGGGAAGAAATGAATACGATAGAACAGTTACGGAATTTTTTGCGCACAGCCGGGGATGAGGAAGGAGCGAAAGCCGTAGCAGACTTGCTGGCTAAGGCGGAAGCAGAGGAATTGACCATTGCATTTTGCGGGCATTTTTCCGCTGGGAAATCGAGCTTGATCAACAGTCTGTGCGGCAAAACGGTGCTGCCATCCGGGCCGGTTCCTACGAGTGCTAATGTGGTGTCCATCCGTTACGGACATTCGAGAGCACGAATTCACCTGGCTAAAACATTTGAAAACCCGGAGCCGGAGGTACTGGAAACCTCTCTGTCCGAGCTGGCTGAATATTGTAAAAATGGCGGAGCTTACGAATCGGTTCAGGTATGGGAGGATGTCCCGATGTTAGCTGGTGGAGGGGTACTGCTGGATACACCTGGTGTCGATTCTACAGACCGCGGCCATGCGCTGGCGACACATTCTGCTTTGCACTGGGCGGATATTGTTTTTTATGTGATGGATTATAACCATGTTCAATCGGAAAATAACTTGTCCTTTGCCAAAAGTCTGTCGGATTGGGGCAAGCCGTTATATTTGATTATTAACCAAATAGATAAGCATCGAGAGCGAGAGCTTTCATTTACACGTTATCGTAGTGAGGTGGAGGCCAGCTTTCATGCTTGGCAGGTTCATTACGCGGATATACTGTTCACCTCCTTGAAAGAGCAAAACCATCCTTTGAACCAATGGGAAGAGCTGTCGTTGCTGATCAAAGCACTGTTGGAGCGAAAAACAGAGCTATTGTCGTACAGTTTGGTTTCCTCCATGCGCCATTTGGCGGATCAACATGTGGAGGTTGTGCAGGCTGCCGAGGAAGAGGAACTGAATACGTTGCTGGAAGAGGCAGGCGGGGAGGAAGTCATTTCGCGTCTGGATATGGAGCTGGAAGTTTTGCAGCAAGAGGATGAACACTGGAATATACTACCAGAGCAGGGGCATAAACGACTGCGGCAAGAACTGGATCATGTACTGGAGCATGCCCATTTGACACCTGCAGAGCTGCGTGAGGCGGCGGGCGAATATTTGGAGAGCCGCAAGCCGGGCTTCAAGGCCGGGCTATGGTTTGCCGGAGGAAAGACGGAGCGGGAGAAGGAAAACCGTTTAGAACGACTGACTGGTATGCTGGCTGATCAGGTGGAGGGGCAGTTGCTTCCTCATGTGCGAGAGCTGCTGCGTTCCTGGGGGGATGGGCATAATTTGTGGTCGGCTGCGTTGGAACAGGGGCTGGACGAAATTCGTCCTGTGACGGATCGGGGACTGATTGAGCAGACGGTGAAGGAAACAGCGTTGTCGCCGGAGTATACGCTGAACTATTGCAAGGATCTGCGCAGCGCCGTCACGGCAGATTGCCGCCGCAAGGCGCTGGCGCTGGCAGACCGCCTGCTGGCGCAGCTAGCTGCGCAGGCCGAAGCACGCCGCGCGGCGCTTGCGTCCGCGCGCACCGAGCTGCTGGCGCAGGCGGACGCGGCAGGCCGTTATCGCGCCCGCCTAAGCGCCTCGGCTGCATACGCGACCGCGCTGCGCAGCCTGCTTCCGCAAGCAGCCGCGCCTGACGCGTTGCCTCAGGCGGCGGCGCCAGCGCCTGCGGCGGAAACCACCGCTGCGGCTTCGGCCACGCCAGCGGGCGCTGCGCGTACTGCCGCCGCTGGCGCACAC
>NZ_JBITPH010000050.1:0-24976 GCF_050467685.1 Paenibacillus sp. NRS-1782 | reverse complement strand
GATTGATCCGAGCCGTCTGTATAGCTGGATTCGCAATTATCAGGTAACGGTGTTTGAATCGACACCAGCTCTGATCGTACCGTTCATGCAGCATGTGCATGAACACGGACTGGACATGAGCAGTCTGGAGCTACTCATCACCAGCTCGGACAGCTGTAGTGTGACGGATTACCGGGTGCTGCAAGAACGATTTGGCGCAGATACTCGGATAATTAACAGCTATGGCGTAACGGAAGCAGCGATTGACTCCAGCTTCTATGACGAAGAGCTATCGAAGCTGCCAAGCAGCGGCAGTGTGCCGATTGGTCAGGCGTGGCTGAATGCACGTTTTTATATCGTGGACAGCCAATTGAATCCGGTACCTATTGGCGTACTGGGCGAGCTATGCATTGGCGGAGCCGGGGTAGCACGTGGGTACCTGAACCGTACGGACCTGACGGCCGAGAAGTTCGTCGCGAATCCGTACGTGCCGGGTGAACGGCTGTATCGGACAGGTGACCTGGCACGGTGGATGCCGGACGGGAACGTGGACTTTATCGGCCGGATGGACTATCAGGTCAAAATCCGGGGCTACCGGATTGAGCTGGGCGAGATCGAAACCGTGATCCAGCGGGTGCCGGGTGTGCGTCAAGCGGTCGTGATCGACCGGACAGATGAGCGTGGGCACAAGTATTTGTGCGGGTATATTACGGGAGAAGCGGAGCTGCGGATCGAGGAGGTACAGGTCCAGCTGGAAGCAGGACTGCCAGCGCACATGGTGCCAGCACGCTTGATGCGTCTGGAGACGATACCGCTGACGAGCAACGGCAAAATCGACCGTAAGGCCTTGCCAGAGCCAGAAGGAAGTATCCATACAGGTGCAGCCTATGTGGCGCCACGTACAACGGTCGAGCAGGTACTGGCTTCGGTATGGGCCGGAGTGCTGGGCGTGGAAACGGTAGGCACGCAGGATAACTTCTTCGAGCTGGGCGGCGATTCGATCAAGGCGCTGCAGGTATCATCTCGATTACTGCAAGCAGGCTATCGAATGGACATGAAGGATCTGTTCAGCAATCCAACGGTAGCGTCCCTTAGTCCTTTGCTTCGCACAGATGGCAAAATCGCCAGTCAGGAAGAGGCAGTCGGTGAGGTAGAGCTGACACCAATTCAACGGTGGTTCTTTGAGCAGCAGCCGGTTGACCTGCATCACAGCAACCAGGCGATGATGCTGTATCGAGCTGGGCGCTTTGATGTAGATGCGCTGCGCCATACCATGGAACGCATGGTCCAGCATCATGACGCATTGCGTACTGTATTCCGTGAGACAGAGCATGGTTACGTAGCCTGGAACCGCAGTGTGGAGGAAGGCGAGCTATATACACTGGACATTGTAGATTTCAGTGGAGTTGAAGACGAATCCACAGCTGTGGAAGCCAAGGCGAATGAAATTCAAGCCGGCATTCATTTGAGCGAGGGACCGCTTGTGAAGCTTGGTTTGTTCCAATGCGCTCAGGGCGATCATTTGTTAATCGTCATTCACCATTTGGTCGTGGACGGTGTATCGTGGCGCATTCTGCTAGAGGATTTGGCAGCCGCTTATGAGCAGGCTGTTGCAGGTAAAACAGGCAAAGCTATTCGATTGCCGCTTAAAACAGATTCGTTCCAGACATGGGCCGAGCATCAGTTGGCCTATGCGAACAGTGCGACGATGGAGCGGGAGCTTGCTTACTGGCAGCATATTGAACAAGCAGAAGCAAGTCTGGCGAAGCCGTTGCCAAAGGATTATGACAACGATCATGCCTTGCTTGGAGATAGTGAGGTTGTCACCGTCCGCTGGACGAAGCAGGAAACCGATTTGTTGCTTAAGCAGGCTCACCGCGCGTATAGCACGGAAATGAATGACCTGTTGCTGGCTGCACTCGGCAAAGCCGTATATGACTGGTCCGGTTCTGAACGAGTACTGGTCAACCTGGAGGGTCATGGACGGGAATCCATTTTATCGGATGTGGATATTACGCGCACGGTGGGCTGGTTTACGAGCCAATTCCCGGTTGTACTGGATGGAAGCCTGGGACAAGGTGGAAATATCGCCCGTTTGATCAAACGGGTGAAGGAAGGGCTGCACCATATTCCGCAAAAAGGCATTGGCTATGGTATTTTGCGATACCTTTCAAATACGGAGGCTTCCGCGCAAGCAGGCGTACAGCTCCAGTTGACCCCAGAAATCAACTTTAACTATCTGGGTCAGTTTGATCAGGATTATAAAGGCAACGATCTGGAGCCTTCCTCCTATTCTATGGGTGTGCCTGTCAGCACAAACGCGGCTATGGATTTTGCGCTGGATATCAATGGAGTGATCGAAGACGGCGAGTTGATCTTTACTATTCGCTACGGCACAACGCAGTTCCGTCATGAGACGATTGCCCGGCTTGGAGAGCTGCTGGCTTCGGGCTTGCGTGAGGTGATTAGCCATTGCGTCGCCCAGGAAAGAACGGTATTGACACCAAGCGATGTCCTACTAGATAACGTAACGCTGGACGAGCTGGAGCAACTGGTGGAAGATACGCGAGATATGGGTGAGCTGGAAAATGTGTATGCCTTAACGCCAATGCAAAAGGGAATGCTCTTCTTCAGCATGATGGACGAGGATTCGGCGGCTTATTTTGAGCAGGCCACCTTTGAGCTGAACGGACGTTTTGATGTGGTCACCTTCGGCAAAAGCCTGGATCTGCTTGTACAACGTCATGAGGCCCTACGGACGAACTTTATCAATTTATGGAAGGATGAGCCTGTACAGGTTGTCTTCCGCAACCGCAGCGGAGCATTGTACTATGAAGACTTGCGCGGACTGGAAAAAGAGGAGCGTGAAGCTCGGGTTGAGGCTTTTGTGCTTGCAGATAAAGCCAAAGGATTCCGTCTGGCAGAGGATGCACTCAATCGTATTTCCATTTTGCAAACGGGGGATGAAACGTACCGCTTTGTTTGGAGCTTCCATCACATTTTGATGGATGGCTGGTGCTTGTCCTTTATGATACAGGAGGTATTTGGCAGCTATCAGGCATTTCGTGCGGGTCAGGAGCCGGTGCTTGAGCAGGTCACGCCATTCAGTCGTTTCATTGAATGGCTGGAGCGTCAGGATCGTGAAGCGGCCCTGCAATACTGGAGCGGGTATCTGGCAGACTATGAGCAGCAAATTATGCTTCCGCAGCAAAAAACACAGCCTAAATCCGCACAAGCAGGGGAATATGTCGGCGGAGAACTGGAATGCGAATTCCAGCCGGAACTGGTCGCTCAGATCGAACGGGTGGCGAAGCAAAATCAGGTGACCATCAATACATTGATTCAGACGGTATGGGGCGTGCTGCTGCAAAAATACAACAACAGTCCGGATGTTGTATTCGGTAGTGTTGTATCCGGTCGTCCAGCCGATATCATGGGTGTGGAGCGCATGATTGGGTTGTTCATAAATACGATTCCAGTGCGCATTCTGTCTGAAAAGGGTGAGGCCTTTGTCGAACTGATGAAACGAACACAGCGGCAGGCGCTGGCCTCTAATAGCTACGACGCATTTCCGTTGTATGAGATTCAGGCGCTGACCGAACAGAAGCAGGATTTGATCAACCATATTATGATATTTGAAAATTATCCGGTAGAGCAGCAGGTAGAGCAGTTGGGAAGTGGTGGTCACGATAAATTTACGATTTCGAACGTAGTGACTACAGAGGAAACCAACTATGATCTGAACGTAGTCGTTATGCCGGGAGAAGGTATGAAGATTCGTTTTATGTATAACGCACTCTGCTTTGATCAAATAGGCATTGAGCGTCTGCATGGACATTTTGTCCGTCTGCTGGAGCAAATTTCACTCCATCCGAACGTTCGCGTTGAAGAGCTGGAATTAGTCACAGCGGTGGAAAAACAACAGATTACAGAAGCGTTTAATGACACCGCTGCGGTATATCCACACAATCAGACAATCCATGAGCTGTTTGAGGAGCAGGTGGAGCGTACGCCGGATCAAGTGGCATTGGTGTTTGAAAATCAGAGTCTGACTTATCGGGAGCTGAATGAACGGGCCAACTCCTTGGCACGAATGCTTCAAGCGCAGGGAGTAGGACCCGACAAGCTGGTTGGCCTGATGGTGGAGCGCTCAGTGGAAATGATCGCAGGGCTCCTTGCTGTTCTAAAAGCAGGCGGTGCTTATGTGCCGATTGATCCCGAATTTCCGTCATCTCGTATTGAATACATGCTGGAAGACAGTAAGGCCACAGTGCTTCTGACCAGTCGTGATCTGGTGGAAGAGCACCATTGCAACGCCAATACAATCTTCCTTGAGGATACAGAATTGTATCAGGGAGAGAGCGGCAATCTGGAGACGATTGCCCGCCCAGAGCATTTGGCTTACGTCATTTATACCTCTGGATCGACTGGAAATCCGAAAGGAGTTATGCTCCAGCATGGCTCGGTACTCAACTTTATTACAGGGATGCGCGAAATAATCGACTTTGAAGCGGGCAAAACCATTTTGTCACTCACGACAATTTCATTCGATATTTTCGTATTGGAAACCATCCTGCCACTGTTGGGTGGAATGACGGTGGTGCTTGGCGACAGCCAGCATCAGGTTGATCCTCAGGCGCTGGGTGAGTTGATCGTTCATCATCATGTTGATATGTTGCAAATGACACCATCCCGGGTGCAAATGCTGCTGGGTCATGAAGCAGGCTCCCATGCGCTGCAAAGTGTGAAGGAAATAATGGTCGGGGGTGAAGCACTTCCGTCCAAGCTGCTGGCAGCACTGCAAGAAATAAACGGTCTTCGCATTTATAACATGTACGGTCCTACAGAAACGACGGTGTGGTCGACAGTACAGGAACTGACTCATGCCAATCAAATTAATATTGGACGTCCTATCGCGAATACGGAAATGTATATCCTGAATGCGAATGATGGATTACAGCCAATCGGTGTACCGGGCGAGTTATGTATTGCAGGGGAAGGCTTGGCCCGTGGGTATTGGAATCGCGAAGAACTGACGGCCGAGAAATTTGTGAATAATCCGTTTGCAGGCGGGAAAGCAGGCTATGAGCGGATGTACCGCACGGGTGATTTGGCGAGATGGATGCCGGACGGCAACATCGAATACTTGGGCCGGATTGACCATCAGGTGAAAATCCGGGGGTACCGGATTGAGCTGGGCGAGGTCGAATCGCAATTGCTGAAGGTGGAGTCGGTACGAGAAGCCATAGTTATGGCTCGTGCGGACGAAACAGGCCAATACCAACTGGTGGCATACTATATTGCGGAGCAAGAACTCGAATCCAGCGAGCTGAGAAGTGAACTGGGGCGGGAGCTGCCAAGCTATATGGTGCCTTCATACTTCATTCAGTTGGAGCAGATGCCACTGACACCGAACGGTAAAATCGACCGCAAGGCACTGCCGGCACCGGAAGGCAGCCTGCAAAGCGGAGCGAATTATGTAGAGCCGCGCACCGCGCTGGAACGGACACTTGTTGCCGTCTGGCAGTCCGTCCTGGGCGTGCAAACCGTCGGTATTTTGGACAATTTCTTTGATCTGGGCGGCGATTCGATCAAGGCGATTCAAATCGTATCCCGTGCGTTCCAGGCAGGCTATAAGCTAAACATGAAAGACTTGTTCAAATATCCAAGCGTGAAGGAGCTGGCTCCGCATCTGCATTTAGCGGGCAAGAGAACGGCCGAGCAAGGCGAAGTCACAGGGAAAGCGATGCTGACGCCGATTCAACACTGGTTTGCGGAACAGGAGCAGGTGGACGCGCATCACTTTAATCAGGCGGTCATGCTGCACCGGAAGCAGGGCTTTGACGAATCCGCTCTGCGTCAGGCGCTCATCAAGCTGGCGGAGCACCACGATGCACTACGGATGGTGTTCAGCAAGACAGAGCAGGGCTATGAAGCATGGAGCCGCGGATTGCAGGAAGGCGAGCTGTACCACCTGGACGTGCTGGACTTTAGGGATTTGACGGATGAAGCGGTGCTCAGCGCAGCGATTGAGGGGAAAGCCAGTGAAATTCAAAGCAGTATTCATCTGCATGAAGGACCGCTGTTTAGAGCAGGTTTGTTCCACTGTGCAGACGGGGATCATTTGCTGCTGGCGATTCACCATTTGGTAGTAGACGGGGTATCGTGGCGCATTTTGTTTGAGGATTTGGCTACAGCCTATGAACAGGCAGTAAATGGAGAAGCACTCCAATTACCTGACAAAACGGATTCCTTCCGTTCCTGGTCTGAAAGACTTTCCACCTATGCGAATAGCGCGGCAATGGACAGTGAATGCGCCTACTGGGAGCAATTGAATACATCCGCTTTGGTGGATCAAGCACGGTTGCCTGAGGATCAAGCGCAGGATGGCGAATTTACCTTGGCTGACACGGATACAGTGGTCATCAAGCTTACGGAAGAAGAGACAGAACGGCTATTGAAGCAGGCGCACCGCGCATATAACACGGAAGTGAACGATCTGCTTCTGGCTGCATTGGGCATGATGCTGTACACATGGACGGGTCATGAACGTAGCCTGATTAATTTGGAGGGGCACGGACGCGAGGACATTTTGCCGGATACGGACATTTCTCGCACGGTGGGCTGGTTTACGAGCCAATATCCGGTGCTGCTGGACATCGGTCGTGATCTTGATTTGTCGGGGCGCATCAAACAGGTCAAAGAGAGCCTGCGTCAAATTCCGAATAAAGGAATTGGTTATGGTATTTGGAGACATCTAATTGAAGCTGGCCGTGCAGATGGTCATAAAGAAGACGCTTTGCATATGGGTAAAACCGATGGAGGCTATGCCGAGCCGCAAGTGAGCTTTAACTATCTCGGACAGTTTGATCAGGACTTGCAAAACAGCGATATTCGGATATCTCCGTACCCGATTGGATTAGCTGTTAGTGACCGGACGAAGATGAAATACGCGCTCGATGTGGGCGGGATCGTCACGAACGGCATACTGGAGCTGGATATTCGGTATAACGGCAGGGCCTTCCGCAAGGACACCATCCAAATGCTGGCTGACCTGCTGAAAGCCAACTTGCTTGATATGATCGAGCATTGTGTCATACGGGAGCGGTCAGAATTGACTCCAAGCGATGTACTGTTAAAGGGTCTGACGCTGGAGCAATTAGACACGATTGTTGAGCAGACACAGACGGTTGGGGAATTGGAGAATGTGTATCCGTTAACGCCGATGCAGAAGGGCATGCTGTTCCATAGTCTGATGAACGCAGAATCAGGAGTGTATTTTGAACAGGCGACCTTTGATCTGGAGGGCCATTTTGAGCCGACCGTATTCGAGGAAAGCCTGAAGCTGCTGGTTAGCCGACATGCTATATTCCGGACAAATTTCTACAGCGGCTGGCATGGTCAACCGCTACAGGTCGTCTATCGCTATAAAAATCCGGGCTTCCGTTATGAGGATGTCAGAGGTCGTGAAGATGCTGTAGCTGAATTTGTGGGCCGGGATAAAGAGCAAAACTTTGATTTAGGCAAGGACGCGCTTATGCGCGTAACCGTCTTCCGCACGGGGGATAGCTCATACCGTTTTGTATGGAGCTTCCATCATATGGTAATGGACGGCTGGTGTCTGTCACTGGTGACGGACGAAGTGTTTGGTGCATATTTTGCCCTGCTGGAGCATCAGCAGCCAGAGCTCGCACCTGTCAAGCCGTATAGCGAGTATATTGATTGGCTGGAACGGCAGGATGCACAGGAAGCGACCCGCTATTGGAGCGACTATTTGGCTGGCTTCGAGCAGCAGACCTTGCTGCCTGGCGAGAACGCACAGGCCTCTGTAATGGCACGGATTGAAGATAAAGAAGGAAGCAGTAAGGCTTCAAATTCCGGTTATGTTTCGGAAAAGCTGTCATTTGTACTAGGTAAAGAACGAAGCACGGCGTTAAACCGCATTGCCAAGCAGCAGCAGGTAACGATTAATACATTGCTGCAAAGCGTTTGGGGCGTTATTTTACAAAAATACAATAATAATCAGGATGTCGTGTTCGGCAGTGTGGTATCCGGGCGTCCGGCAGACATTCCGGGTGTGGAAAACATGATCGGTCTGTTCATCAATACGATTCCGGTTCGTATTAGCAGTGAGCAGAATGCCACGTTTGCTGAAATATTACAACGAACACAGGAGCAGGCTTTGGCGTCCAGTGCGTATGATACCTTCCCGTTGTATGACATGCAGGCGCTGACTGAACAAAAGCAAGACCTGATTAATCATATTATGATCTTTGAAAACTATCCGATCGGGCAGCAAATGAAGCAGGTGGGCAGCTCCGGCGAGACAGGCGCACAGACTGGCTTCTCTATTGCCAATGTGGCACTCGCAGAGCAAACCAACTACGACTTTAACCTGATTGTTGTGCCTGACGAGGATATCTCCATCCTGCTTGAATACAATGCTCTTGTGTATAACCGGTTTGCTATGGAGCGTATCCAAGGCCATATCGACCAAGTCATCGGGCAAATCGTGAACAATCCGCATATCCGTGTGAATGAGCTGGGATTGATAACACCGGAAGAGCAGGCGCAGATTGTTCAGGTTTGGGGCGATACGGGGGCAGCTTATCCGCAGGATCAGACGTTAAGTGCGCTGTTCGAGGAACAGGCGGCACGAACACCGGATCAGGTGGCGGTGCTGTTTGGAGCAGAGACGTTGACCTACCGCGAGCTGAACGAGCGGGCGAATCGTCTGGCACG
This sequence comes from Paenibacillus sp. NRS-1782, assembly GCF_050467685.1. Lineage (NCBI taxonomy): Bacteria > Bacillati > Bacillota > Bacilli > Caryophanales > Paenibacillaceae > Paenibacillus > Paenibacillus sp. NRS-1782. The sequence continues at coordinate 16,255 of NZ_JBITPH010000050.1, read as the reverse complement.
TACTCTACGTGCGGAAGGCGTTGAACCGGATCAGCCGGTGGGCATTCTGGTACGCCGCTCGCTGGACATGATCGTGGGTATCTATGCGATCCTCAAGGCAGGCGGAGCCTATGTGCCGATTGACCCGGAATATCCTGCGGATCGTATCCGTTTTATGCTGGAGGACTCGGGAGCGAAGCTGGTGCTGACGCAAGCGCATTTGGCAGAGCAGGCGTCTCTGAGCTTCGATGGCACGGTGCTGGTGCTGGACAGCGAAGAAATGTACCACGAAGACGGCTCGAATCTGGAGCCACTGGCTGGTCCGCACCATGTAGCCTATGTCATCTACACCTCCGGCTCGACTGGAAAGCCGAAGGGCGTTATGGTTGAGCACCATTCCGTGCTGAACCGGATTTTGTGGATGCATGATCGTTACGGCTTGAGTGCAGAGGATACGATCCTGCAAAAGACTGCCTTCACATTCGACGTATCGGTATGGGAGCTGTTCTGGTGGTCGATGGTCGGCTCGAAGGTAAGCCTGCTGTCGGTTGGCGGGGAAAAGAATCCGGAGGACATCGTCGACACGATTGCCCGCGATGGCGTAAGTACGATGCACTTTGTGCCAGCGATGCTGCATGCGTTCCTGGAGTATGTGGAGCAGCAGCCACAGGAAGTGATACAAGCGAAGCTGGGAACGCTGCGTCATGTGTTTGCCAGCGGAGAAGCGTTGCCGCCACAGCATGTGGCACGGTTCCAACAACTCGTGTCAGGAATCGCTGGAGCGAAGCTAATCAACCTGTATGGCCCAACCGAAGCGACGGTGGACGTATCGTACTTTGATTGCGAGCCGACAGAGGAATATGCGGTTATTCCGATCGGAAAACCGATTCAGAACATCCGTCTGTACATCGTGAAGGAAGGCACGGAGCAATTGCAGCCGATTGGGGTTGCAGGGGAGCTGTGCATCGGCGGTGTAGGCGTAGCACGAGGCTATCTGAACCGTCCGGAGCTGACGGCGGAGAAATTCGTTGCCGATCCGTTTGCCGGAGGCGAAGCAGGCTATGAGCGGATGTACCGCACGGGCGATTTGGCGAGATGGATGCCGGACGGCAACATCGAGTACTTGGGCCGGATTGACCATCAGGTGAAAATCCGGGGGTACCGGATCGAGCTGGGCGAGGTCGAATCACAGCTGCTGAAGGTGGAGTCGGTACGAGAAGCGGTCGTCATGGCCCGTGCAGATGAAACAGGCCAAAAACAAATGGTGGCGTACTACGTCGCCGGGCAAGAAATCGGAGCCAGCGAGCTGAGAAGTGAGCTGGGCCGGGAGCTGCCAAGCTATATGGTGCCATCGTACTTTGTACAGCTGGAGCAGATGCCGCTGAGTCCGAACGGCAAAATCAATCGCAAGGCACTGCCAGCACCAGAAGGCAGCCTGCAAAGCGGGGCGGATTATGAAGAGCCGCGCACCGCAACGGAACGGGCACTCGTGGCAGTCTGGCAGTCTGTCCTGGGCGTGCAAACCGTCGGTATTTTGGACAATTTCTTTGATCTGGGCGGCGATTCAATCAAGGCAATTCAAATCGCATCCCGTGCGTTCCAGGCAGGCTACAAGCTAGACATGAAGTATTTGTTCCAGTATCCAACAGTCGCAACACTGGCACCGCATATGCAAGAGGTGAGCCGTATTGCAGATCAAGGAGAAGTGAGCGGGGAAACCGCTTTGCTTCCGATCCAGCACTGGTTCTTTGCACAGGAGCGCGAGCGTCCGCAGCACTTTAATCAGGCGGTCATGCTCTATAGCGCCGAGGGCTTTGATGAGACGGCGGTTCGCCGGGCAATGGATCATATCGTGAAGCACCATGATGCGTTGCGTACGGTTTTCCGTCAGGCTTCATCCGGTTACACGGCTTGGACACGCGGTGTAGATGAAGGCGCATTGTATACGCTGGAAACGGTGGATTACCGTGAACAGGCAACCTATGCGGAAGCGCTGGAAGCGAAGGCCAATGAAATTCAAAGCAGCATTTATCTGTCCGAAGGACCTCTCGTACAACTGGGATTGTTCCGCACAGCAGAGGGCGATCATTTGCTCATAGCCATTCACCATTTGGTGATGGATGGGGTGTCGTGGCGGATTCTGTTTGAAGATTTCTCTACAGGCTACGAGCAGGCGCTGAAGGGTGAGTCTGTACGTTTGCCATATAAAACGGATTCCTTCCAAACATGGGCACGGGAGTTGTCGTCTTACGCCAACCGTCCTGAGGCTGCATCGGATGAAGTTTACTGGCAGCAGCTGGAGCAGGCCAAGGCTGATGCTGCGCCGCTGCCTAAGGATTTTGCCTATGAGGGCTCCTTGAATGCAGACAGCGAAGTGCTGACGGTGGAGTGGACCAAAGCTGAAACCCAACAGCTGTTGAAGCAGGCACATCGCGCCTACAACACCGAGGTCAATGATTTGCTGCTGACCGCGTTAGGATTGGCGATGCATAAATGGACAGGCGCAGGACATGTGCTGGTGAATCTGGAGGGACATGGTCGGGAAGCGATCCTGCCAGAGGTGAATATTACACGTACGATAGGCTGGTTTACGAGCTTGTATCCGGTGCTGCTGGACATGGGTGCCAATCTGACGCTGGCAGAGCGGATTAAAGACACGAAGGAAGGCCAGCGCCGGATTCCGCATAAAGGGCTGACGTATGGAACGTGGCGCTACTTGTCCCATGCGTCCGCATCGGATAAAGCACGTGCAATTCCAGCAGAACCGGAAATCAGCTTTAACTATTTGGGTCAGGTCGATCAGGATCTGGAAAACAGCGGAATCACGTTGTCGTCCCACGATGCAGGTGAGACAGATGATACACATTCACCGTTACTGTACACGCTGGATTTGAACGCGATGATCTCGGAAGGCATGCTGCGATTGACGATCGCTTACAGTCGTAAGCAGTATCGCAAAGAAACGCTGGAGCGTGTTGCAGGACTGCTGCAATCCGCTTTGCAAGAGGTGATTACGCTTTGCATCGCTCAAGAACAGCCGGAACTGACTCCGAGTGATGTGTCCTTCAAAGGTCTGACGACTGGAGAGCTGGAACAAATTGCGGAACAGGCTTCACGTACAGGTGAGCTGGAAAATGTATACGCACTGACGCCGATGCAGAAGGGTATGCTCTTCTACAATCTTATGGATTCGCAATCGGGAGCTTATTTTGAGCAGGCATCCTTTGATCTGCAAGGACATTTTAATATCCCTGCTTTTGCGGCAAGCCTGGATGTATTGGTGCAGCGGCATACGGCACTGCGCACGAACTTCTACAGTGGCTGGAAGGATGAACCGCTTCAGGTCGTGTACCGCAACAAGCGTAGTGAACTATATGTAGAGGACCTGCGCGATGTGGAGGAAGAGAAGCAAAACGAGTACATCCTCGAATATACGCGCAAAGACAAGCAGAGGGGCTTTGATCTCGCGCAAGATGCTTTGATGCGTGTCGCTATTTTGCGGATAGGTGAGGATTCGTACCGTTTTGTATGGAGTTTCCATCATATCGTGATGGACGGCTGGTGCCTGTCGCTGGTGACCAACGAAGTATTTGCGAGCTATTTTGCGATACTGGCCCATAAGCAGCCTGAGCTGGCACCTATAACGCCGTACAGTCAATATATCGAATGGCTGGAGCAGCAGGATCGTCAGGCCGCAACAGGTTACTGGAGCAAGGTTCTGGAAGGATATGAGGAACAGTCCCGCTTGCCACAGGCAAAAATCCAGGGTAAAACCGCATATCAGGCGGAGCGTCTGGATTTTGACTTGGGCGAAGATCTAACGGCAAGCATTCAGCGAATCGCCAATCGTTATCAGGTAACCATCAATACGTTGATGCAGACCGTGTGGGGCATACTGCTGCAAAAATATAATGGCACAGATGATGTGGTGTTTGGCAGCGTGGTATCTGGACGTCCGGCAGAAATTCCAAACGTGGAGCACATCATTGGTTTGTTTATCAATACGATTCCTGTACGCATCAGCAGTCATGTGGATAGCTTATTCTCAGAAGTGATGAAGCAAACCCAGGAGCAAGCGATTGCTTCCCATGCCTATGATACGTATCCGTTGTATGAAATTCAGGGGTTGTCGGAGCTTAAGCAGGATTTGATTAATCATATTCTTATTTTTGAGAACTATCCGGTAGAGGAACAAATTGAGCAATTAGGTAACGGTGATGGGTCCAGCTTTAGCATCACAGGGGCCGAATCTGTGGAGCAGACCAACTATGACTTTAACCTAGTGGTAATGCCAGGGAACACGATTCACATGAGCTTTGGTTATAATGCAATGGCATTTGAACGTGAAAGTGTAGAACAAATTCGAGGTCATCTGGTGCAAATGCTGGAGCAAGTGACAGCGAAGCCGGACATTCGGGTACATGAGCTGGATATGTTAAGCGAGCAGGAGCGAGAGCAAATTCTGGGCGTATGGGGAGATACAGCCGTCGAGTATCCAAGCGAGCAAACGATCCATGGCTTGTTCGAGACACAAGTAGCGCAGACACCAGAGCAGGCAGCGTTGTTCTTCGAAGGAGAGCAGTTGACCTATCGCGAGCTGAATGAACGTGCGAATCGTCTGGCTCGTACGTTGCGCGGTCAAGGCGTGACGAAGGATCGTCTAGTAGGTCTGATGACCGAGCGTTCGGTAGACATGATTGTGGGGATGTTCGGGATTATGAAGGCCGGGGGCGCGTATGTCCCCATTGATCCGACGTATCCAGAAGAACGTATCCGTTACATGCTGGATGATTCGGGTGCGGATCTCTTGTTAACCCAAAGCCATCTGGTGGAAAAAGTGGCCTTTGACGGCAAGGTTCTGGTGCTGGATGGAGAGCAGGAAGTATATCACGAAGATGGATCGAATCTGGAGCCAGTGTCTGGCCCGAACGATCTGGCGTATGTGATCTACACGTCGGGAACGACGGGTCAGCCGAAGGGCGTAATGCTGGAGCATCACGGGCTGTGCAATCTCAAAGCGTATTTTGATCAGACACTTCGGATCAGCACGTCGGATCATGCGTTATTGTTTGCCAGCTATTCGTTTGATGCGGCTTGCTGGGAAATCTTCCAGGCGTTGTTCTGCGGAGCCACGTTGTACGTGCCAACGTCAGAGACGATTTTGAACTATGAGAGATTCGAGCAATATATGGGGGATCATCAAATCACCGTGGCAGCCTTACCGCCGACCTATGCGGTGTATCTGGAGCCGGAACGGATGCCAAACCTGCGTATTCTGTTCACTGCCGGTTCAGCATCATCAACAGAGCTGGTATACAAGTGGAAGGATCAGGTGGCGTACTACAACGGTTATGGTCCGACCGAAAACTCGGTAGCGACGTCGATTTGGCCGGTATCCGAGGATGAGAGAGCAGGCCAACTGATTTCGATCGGACGTCCTGTGCCGAATCACCGGGTATACATGGTGGATGTGCATGGACATTTGGCTCCAGTAGGCGTAGCGGGTGAGCTGTGCGTATCGGGTCCGGGTCTGGCCCGTGGCTATCTGGATCGTCCAGAAATGACGGCTGAGAAATTCGTACCGAATCCGTTTGCGGCTGGCGAAGCGGGCTATGAACGGATGTACCGTACAGGTGACTTGGCGAAATGGATGCCGGATGGCAATATCGAATATTTAGGCCGGATCGACCATCAGGTCAAAATCCGGGGCTACCGAATTGAGCTGGGCGAGGTCGAGGCCCAAATGCTGAAAGTGGAAGATGTGCAAGAGGTCATCGTACTGGCCCAGGCGGACGAGCAGGGGCAAAACCAACTGGTGGCGTACTATGTTGCCGAACGGGACGTGAACGCAGGAGAGCTGCGCAGCTTACTGGGCGCGGAGCTTCCAAATTACATGGTGCCTTCGTATTTCATCCAGTTGGAGCAGATGCCACTGACACCGAACGGTAAGATCGACCGCAAGGCACTGCCGGCACCAGAAGGTAGCTTGCAAAGCGGTGCGGATTATGTAGAGCCGCGTACAGCGCTGGAGCAGACTTTGGTTTCCATTTGGCAGGCTGTATTAGGGGCCAAGAGAGTCGGGATTTTGGATAATTTCTTTGATCTGGGTGGAGATTCGATCAAAGCGATCCAGGTATCCTCCCGTTTGCTGCAAGCTGGCTACAAGCTGGAAATGAAGGATTTGTTCCAATATCCTTCCGTATCGCTGCTGAGTGGTCATGTCCACAAGGTCAGCCGTACAGCCGATCAGCGTGCGGTTTCGGGAGCGGTCAAGCTGACCCCGATTCAGCAATGGTTCTTTGGACAATTCGTAGCAGAGCCGCATTATTTCAACCAGTCGGTGATGCTGTATAGAGAGCAAGGCTTCGATGAAGCCGCATTGCATCAAACGGTGACCAAGGTGACCGAGCATCATGATGCGCTGCGCATGGTCTTCCGTCAGACCGAACAGGGCTATGAAGCGTGGAATCATGGCTTGAACGAAGGCAAGCTATATAGTCTGGACGTTGTTGATTTGACGGGCGTCGATGACGCTGCGGACGTGGTGAGGGCCATTGAAGAGAAAGCGAATGCTATTCAAAGTTCCATTCGTCTGGACGAGGGACCACTGGTCAAGCTGGGGCTGTTCCATTGCACGGACGGAGATCATTTACTGATTGCGATCCACCATTTGGTCGTAGACGGCATTTCATGGCGGATCATATTCGAGGATTTTGCCACCGGATATGAGCAGGCGGTTCGGGGAGAAGCGATTCGTCTGCCATATAAAACGGACTCTTTCTCCGTTTGGGCAGAGCGATTGTCCCAATATGCGAATAGTTCGGCCATCGAAAACGAACGCGATTATTGGCAGCATCTCGCCCAAATGGAAACCGCATCGTTGCCTAAGGATCAAGAGAGCGCGGAAGGACAGCATTCTCTGATCAGAGACAGTGAGATTGTGACTGTGGCTTGGAGCGAGCAGGAAACACGACTGCTGCTTCAGGAAGCACACCGTGCGTACAACACAGAGGTCAATGATTTGCTGTTAACCGCACTCGGTACGGCGTTATACAACTGGAGCGGTCAGGAGCGCGTGCTGGTCAACCTGGAGGGACATGGCCGGGAAGCCATTGTTCCAGATATCGACATCACACGTACAGTGGGCTGGTTTACAAGCCAATATCCGCTGCTGCTCGATGTTGATGGCAAGGCAGAAGTCGGTCAGCGAATTAAACGGGTGAAGGAAGACCTGCGTCATGTGCCGCATAAGGGCATTGGCTACGGTATTTTGAAATATATGTCTCGGGATGATGCCAATCCATCCTTAAGCTTGCAGCCTGAAATCAGCTTTAACTATTTGGGACAATTTGATCAGGATTTGGAAAATGGTGATATCACGCTGTCTTCACATACAGGTGGAGAGCCGATGAGTGACAATACCGCTCTGGAGCATCCACTGAATGTGAACGGGATGATTACAGCAGGCGTGCTGACATTGGAAATTCGCTATGACAGCAAGGTATATCATCAACAAAATGTGGAAAAATTTACACAATTGCTACAGGAGAGCTTGCAGGAAGTGATCGTTCATTGTGCCTCCAAAGAGCGGAGTGAACTAACACCAAGCGATGTATTGTTCAAGGGCTTGACGTTGGAGCAGCTGGAACAATTGACGGAGCACATGGCTGCTGTGGGTGAGCTGGAAAATGTGTATGCACTCTCGCCAATGCAGAAGGGGATGCTTTTCCATAGCTTGATGGAGCCGGAGTCAGGCGCATACTTCCAGCAAGCATCGTTTGATCAAAAAGGCAGCTTTGATGTAGCTATTTTCCGGAAGAGCCTGGATTTGCTGATACAGCGTCATGAAGCGCTGCGGACGAATTTCCATATGTTTGAGACAGGACAGAATCAGGAGCCGTTGCAGATCGTGTTCCGTCACAAAGATAGCGACCTTTCCTTCAAGGATTTACGCGGAATGCAGGAAGCGGAGCAACAGGCATATATTCAGGCGTTCAAGCTGGAGGATCAGGCTCGGGGCTTTAATCTCGGTACGGATGCGCTCATGCGCGTACAGGTATTGCAGACCAATGAAGAAACCTATCACTTGGTATGGAGCTTCCATCACATTGTCATGGACGGCTGGTGCTTGTCGCTGGTGACAGGCGAAGTGTTCGGTACGTACTTTGCGCTAGTGGAGCAGAAGCAGCCGGAGCTTGCTAACATCACCCCATATGGCCAATATATCGAATGGCTGGAGCGTCAGGATGAACGTGCGGCAAAAGAGTATTGGAGTAGCTATTTGGCAGGCTTTGAACAGCAGACTTTGTTGCCTGGATCGGATGCTTCATTAAAAGATCAAGCCGTGGACAGCACGGAGAATGCTCTATCCACTACAGCTAGTGAAGCCAGCGAATATATTTCTGAAAAAATAACGGTGGAGCTGGATAGCACGTTGAGCGAAGCCATGCATCGGGTAGCGAAGCAGCAGCAGGTGACGATTAATACGCTGATGCAAAGCGTGTGGGGCCTGATTTTGCAGAAATATAACAACAATGAGGATGTTATTTTCGGTAGTGTCGTATCTGGACGTCCGACGGATATCGTCGGCGTAGAGAATATGATCGGTTTGTTCATTAATACGATCCCGGTTCGGATTCAAAGTGAACGGAATGCTACTTTTGTGGAGATTATGCGGAGAACGCAGGAGCAGGCACTGGCCTCGGGAGTATACGACAGCTTCCCGCTGTATGAGATTCAGGCGCTGACGGAGCAGAAGCAAAATCTGATTAACCATATTATGGTATTTGAGAATTACCCGGTAGAACAGCAGGTTGAGCAGCTTGGCGAAGCTCGTCCGTCCGCTTTTGAAATTACGAATGTAGAGGTTGTTGAGCAAACGAATTATGATCTGGACTTGATTGTGATGCCGGATGAGGTGTTCCAAATCATGTTCCGCTATAACGCCAATGTGTATGATCGGGCTACCGTGGAGCGTATGCAAGGACATGTATTGCATGTGCTTGAGCAAATCGTGAACAATCCGCATATCCGTGTGAATGAGCTGGGATTGGTAACACCGGAAGAACAAGCGCAGATTGTTCAGGTTTGGGGCGATACGGGGGCAGCTTATCCGCAGGATCAGACGTTAAGTGCGCTGTTCGAGGAACAGGCGGCACGAATACCGGATCAGGTGGCGGTGCTGTTTGGAGCAGAGACGCTGACCTACCGCGAGCTGAACGAGCGGGCGAATCGTCTTGCACGTACCTTGCGCGCGGAAGGCGTTGAACCGGATCAGCCGGTGGGCATTCTGGTACACCGCTCGCTGGACATGATCGTGGGTATCTATGCGATCCTCAAGGCAGGCGGAGCCTATGTGCCAATTGACCCGGAATATCCGACGGACCGTATCCGTTTCATGCTGGAGGATTCAGGAGCGAAGCTGGTGCTGACGCAATCGCATTTGGCCGAGCAAGCGTCGCTGAGCTTCGACGGCAAGGTGCTGCTGCTGGATCGTCGGGAGCAAGATGGCAAGGAGATGGAGATGTACCATGAGGATGGCTCGAATCTGGAGCCACTGGCTGGTCCGCACCATGTAGCCTATGTCATCTACACCTCCGGCTCGACTGGAAAACCGAAGGGCGTTATGGTTGAGCACCATTCCGTGCTGAACCGGATTTTGTGGATGCATGATCGTTACGGCTTGAGTGCAGAGGATACGATCCTGCAAAAGACTGCCTTCACATTCGACGTGTCGGTGTGGGAGCTGTTCTGGTGGTCGATGGTGGGCTCGAAGGTGAGTCTGTTGTCGGTTGGCGGGGAAAAGAATCCGGAGGACATCGTAGACACGATTGCCCGCGATGGCGTAAGCACGATGCACTTTGTGCCTGCGATGCTGCATGCATTCCTGGAGTATGTGGAGCAGCAGCCACAGGAAGTGATACAAGCGAAGCTGGGAACGCTGCGTCATGTATTTGCCAGTGGGGAAGCGTTGCCGCCGCAGCATGTAGCGCGGTTCCAACGGCTCGTGTCAGGAATCGCTGGAGCGAAGCTGATCAACCTGTATGGCCCAACCGAAGCGACGGTGGACGTATCGTATTTCGATTGCGAGCCGACGGAGGAATATGCCGTTATTCCAATCGGGAAACCGATTCAGAACATCCGTCTGTACATCGTGAAGGAAGGAACGGAGCAATTGCAGCCGATTGGGGTTGCAGGGGAGTTGTGCATCGGCGGCGTAGGTGTAGCACGAGGCTATCTGAACCGTCCGGAGCTGACGGCAGAGAAATTTGTTGCCGATCCGTTTGCCGGTGGCGAAGCAGGCTATGAGCGGATGTACCGCACGGGCGATTTGGCGAGATGGATGCCGGATGGCAACATCGAATATTTGGGACGGATCGACCATCAGGTGAAAATCCGGGGGTACCGGATCGAGCTGGGCGAGGTCGAATCGCAGTTGCTGAAGGTGGAGTCAGTACGAGAAGCGGTCGTCATGGCCCGTGCAGATGAAACAGGCCAAAAACAAATGGTGGCATACTACGTCGCCGGACAAGAGCTCGGAGCCAGCGAGCTGAGAAGTGAGCTGGGCCGGGAGCTGCCAAGCTATATGGTGCCATCGTACTTTGTACAGCTGGAGCAGATGCCGCTGAGTCCGAACGGCAAAATCAACCGCAAGGCACTGCCAGCACCAGAAGGCAGCCTGCAAAGCGGAGCGGATTATGTCGCACCGCGGACGTGGGTGGAAGTGAAGCTGGCGCAAATTTGGCAGGATGTGCTGGGCTTGGCGCAGGTCGGTGTGAAGGAAAACTTCTTCGAGATTGGCGGACATTCGCTGCGGGCGACCACCCTGGCCTCGAAGATTCACAAGGAGCTGAACAAGCCGCTTCCATTACGCAGTATTTTTGAAGCACCAACGATCGAACAACTGGCAGCCGTTCTGGAAAGTCTGGATCAAGTGGCGTATGCGTCCATTCCGGTGACGGAAGCCCGTGGCTTCTATCCGTTATCCTCGGCGCAAAAACGACTGTATGTGCTGCATCAGTTCGACCCGAATGATGTGAACTACAACATGCCGTCGGTGCTGCAAGTGAGCGGCCCGCTGGATGTGAAACGAGTAGAGGACGTGTTCCGTCAGCTGATCGCCCGCCATGCGACCTTGCGTACCCGCTTTGAACTGGTGGACAGTGAGCCAATGCAATGGATTGAGGACATCGTGCCGTTCGAGGTGGAATATGCAAAGGTACAGGCAGAGGGTGCGACGACCACGGATACGATGGTTAGCAAGGAAGCGCAAGAGCGGGTGCGGCGCTTTGTCCGTCCGTTCAATCTGCAAGCTGCGCCGCTGCTGCGGGTAGGCTTGGTGGACCTGGGCGTACAAGGAGTGGAGCAAGAATCGCAGCATTTGCTCATGCTCGACATGCATCATATCGTTTCGGATGGTGTGTCTATGGAGGTACTGACCGATGAATTTGTCCGCTTGTATGACGGTGAAGAACTGTCGCCATTGCGGATTCAGTACAAGGATTATGCGGCATGGCAGCAAAGCGAAGCCCATCAGGAGTGGATGCAGCGCCAGGAAGCGTACTGGCTCGACACCTTCCGGGGTGAGCTGCCTGTGCTGGATCTGGCAACCGACTTTGCCCGTCCGGCGATGCAGAGTACAGCAGGGAATACGATCGAATTCGGACTGGAGCGTGCAGTTAGCGAACGTCTGAAAGAACTGGCGGCACAAACAGGCTCCACGCTGTATATGGTGCTGCTGGCGGCATACACCGCGCTCTTGCATAAGTACACGGGCCAAGAGGACATCGTAGTTGGAACGCCGATTGCGGGAAGACCGCATGCGGAACTGGAGAGCCTGGTAGGTGTATTCATCAACACGTTGGCGATCCGCAATTATCCGTCTGGCGACAAATCGTTCCTTGATCATCTGCGAGAGGTCAAAGAGCATGCGCTCAGTGCCTATGAGCATCAAGACTATCCTTTTGAAGAGCTGGTTGAGAAGCTGAATTTAACGCGGGATACAAGTCGAAATGCGCTGTTTGACACGATGTTTGAGTTGAAAACATTGGAGCAGCAGGAGTTGCAGCTGGAAGGTCTGACTCTAAATTCGTATCCGATGGAAAATAATACTGCCAAATTTGATTTGACTTTGGATGCAGTGGAGCAGCCGGAAGGTATTCTGTGCAGTCTGGAATACAGCACGGCGCTGTACAAGCCTGAAACCATCGCGCGATTGGCCAAGCATTTTACCGAACTTGTTCGTGCGATTACACTTGATCCGCAGCAGCCACTGGCAGCTTTGGATATGGTAACTGTCGAGGAAAAAGCACAAATCATCTACGGTTTTGGAGATGTGGGGGTATCGGATGTCGCTGCTGTTGAAGCAGGAGCCCTGTTCCATACCTTTGTGGAAGAACAGGCGCAGCTTGTACCGGATCACGTGGCGGTTGTGTATGACGAGCAACAACTTACGTACCGCAAACTGAACGAGCGTGCGAACCAATTGGCTCGTAGATTGCGGAATGAAGGCATTGGACGCGAGTCGATTGTCGGCATCTTGAGCGAACGCTCGGTAGACATGCTGGTCGGCGTACTAGCAGTGTGGAAGTCTGGAGGCGCGTATGTGCCGCTGGATGCAGATTATCCGTCGGAACGTATTCGTTTTATGCTGGAGGACAGTGGTGCTACGGTGCTGCTGACCCAAATAGGCTTGCAGGAGCGTGCGCAGGTATGGCTGGAGGAAAGCCGAGGGGTCTTGACCGGGCGGAAGTCTGAGGGCCAACTGGAAACGGCGGTTAGCGCTGAGACGGTGGAATCAGGTACCCTCCATGGAGACCTGAATTTAACATTAGACTGGCCATCTGACAGTAAAGCAACATCCGAACCAGCAACTGGACTGTGCTTGCAGACAATGCTGGCGTTGGATGATGAGTCACTGTACACCGGAGACACCACGGATATCGAACCTATCAACGAACCGCAGGATCTGGCGTATGTGATCTACACCTCCGGTACAACGGGACGTCCGAAGGGAGTCATGATCGAGCATCACAGCTTGGTGAATACAGCTGCGGCGTATCGCCGGGATTACCGCCTGAACCAGTTCCCGGTACGGTTGCTGCAACTGGCAAGCTTCTCCTTCGACGTATTCGTCGGGGATATCGCACGGGCGCTCTATAACGGCGGAACGATGGTGATTTGTCCGAAAGACGACCGGATTGATCTCAGCCGTCTGTACGACTGGATTCACGATTATCAGGTTACGGTGTTTGAATCGACACCAGCTCTGATCGTACCGTTCATGCAGCATGTGCATGAACAGGGACTGGACATGAGCAGTCTGGAGCTACTCATCACCAGCTCGGATAGCTGCAACGTGGCGGATTACCGAGTGCTGCAAGAGCGGTTTGGCGCAGCTACTCGGATCATTAACAGCTACGGCGTAACGGAAGCGGCGATTGACTCCAGCTTCTACGACGAAGAGCTGTCGAAGCTGCCAAGCAGCGGCAGTGTGCCGATTGGTCAGGCGTGGCTGAATGCACGTTTTTATATCGTGGACAGCCAATTGAATCCAGTACCTATCGGCGTACTGGGCGAGCTATGCATTGGCGGAGCCGGGGTAGCGCGTGGGTACCTGAACCGTGCGGACCTGACGGCCGAGAAATTCGTCGCGAATCCGTATGTGCCGGGTGAACGATTGTACCGCACAGGCGATTTGGCGCGGTGGATGTCGGACGGAAATGTGGACTTTATCGGCCGGATGGACTATCAAGTCAAAATCCGGGGCTACCGGATTGAACTGGGCGAGGTGGAAGCGCAGCTGCTGACCGTGGATGGCATTCAAAAAGCGATGGTCACCGCTTGGGAAAACGAAGACGGCAACAAGGACCTGTGTGCGTATCTCGTAGCCTCAGAGGCACTGAGCTTGCCGGAGCTACGCAAAGCGCTGCAGCCAAAGTTGCCGGGCTATATGATCCCGACGTATGTCGTACAACTGGATCATTTCCCGCTGACACCTAACGGAAAAATCGACCGCAAAGCGTTGCCTGCGCCGGAAGCACGCTTGGGAGGCACGGAGTACGCTGCACCGCGGACATTGCTGGAAGAGCAGCTTGTACGTATCTGGCAAGGTGTACTGAATCATTCGCAGATAGGCATTAAGGATAACTTCTTTGAAGTGGGAGGACATTCTCTGCGTGCTACAACACTGGTGGCGAAAATTCATCAGGAGCTGCATCACAAGCTGGCGCTGCGAGATATTTTCCAATATCCAACGATTGAGCAATTGGTGCAGGTGATGGGTGAACATCAGACACAGCACACGTATGTATCCATACCTGTTGTGGAGGAGCGCGCATATTATCCAGTTTCCTCGGCGCAAAAACGGATGTATGTTTTGAGTCATCTGGAAGGTGGAGAGGTTAGCTACAACATGCCGGAAGCTTTGATTATTGAAGGTTCCCTGGATAAAACGCGACTGGAGCAAGCCTTCCGTCAGCTGATTGCCCGTCATGAAACCCTGCGAACCAGATTCGATATGGTGGATGGCGAGGTTGTTCAACGTATTGAACCAAATGTCGATTTCAACGTGGAGTATGTGCTGGCAAGCGAAGAAGAGACACAGCAGTATGCACTGGACTTTGTACGTGCATTTGATCTCGCGCAAGCACCGTTGCTGCGGGTTCAGTTGGTAGAAAACGGACCGCAACGTCACGTTATGCTCTATGACATGCACCATATTATTTCGGATGGCGTTACTGAGGGAATAATCGTGCAGGAGCTTTCTCAATTGTATGCAGGCAAGGAGCTGCCGCCACTTCGCATTCAGTACAAGGACTATGCCGTTTGGCAGCATGCAGATATGCAAAGTGAACGTCTTCATGAGCAAGAAAGCTATTGGCTGAAAACCATGGCTGGTGAAATTCCGGCGCTGGATATGCCAACAGATTTTGCAAGACCAGCCGTACAGCGTCTGGAAGGAACTCGTTTGGATTTTGCAATCAGCATGGAGGACAGCGAGCAGTTGAAGCAGCTGGCCGCTCAAACCGGATCAACCTTGTACATGGTGTTGCTTGCAGCGTATAGCACACTCTTGCATAAATATTCGGGGCAGGAGGACATTATCGTCGGAACGCCGATTGCCGGAAGACCACATGCGGAGTTGGGGGGCCTGATAGGCGTATTCCTTAACACGCTGGCGATCCGCAATTATCCATCTGGCGACAAAACGTTCCTTGATCATCTGCGAGAGGTCAAAGAGCATGCGCTCAGTGCTTATGAGCATCAAGACTATCCTTTTGAAGAGCTGGTTGAAAAGCTGAATTTGACACGGGATACGAGCCGAAATGCGCTGTTTGACACGATGTTTGAGTTGAAAACATTTGAGCAGCAGGAGTTGGAGCTGGAAGGTCTGACCTTAAAGCCGTATCCGACGGAAAATAATACTGCCAAATTTGATTTGACTCTGGATGCAGTGGAGCAGCCGGAAGGTATTCTGTGCAGTCTGGAATACAGCACGGCGCTGTACAAGCCTGAAACCATCGCGCGATTGGCCAAGCATTTTACCGAACTTGTTCGTGCCATTACACTTCATCCACAGCAGCCACTGGCAGCTTTGGATATGGTAACCGTCGAGGAAAAAGCACAAATCATCTACGGTTTTGGAGATGTGGGGGTATCGGATGTTGCTGCCGTTGAAGCAGGAGCCTTGTTCCATGCCATTGTGGAGGAACAGGCGCAGCTTGTACCGGATCACGTGGCGGTTGTGTACGAGGAGCAGCAGCTTACGTACCGCAAATTGAACGAGCGTGCGAACCAATTGGCTCGTAGATTGCGAAATGAAGGCATTGGACGCGAGTCGATTGTCGGCATCTTGAGCGAACGCTCGGTAGACATGCTTGTCGGCGTACTGGCGGTGTGGAAGGCAGGAGGCGCGTATGTGCCGCTGGATGCAGACTATCCGTCAGAACGTATTCGTTTCATGCTGGAGGACAGCGGTGCGACGGTACTATTGACTCAAACAGGCTTGCAGGAGCGTGCGCAGGGATGGTTGGAGGAAAACAAAGCAACATCCGAACCAGCAACAGGACTGCGTCTGCATACCGTACTGGCGTTGGACGATGAGTCGCTGTACACCGGGGATACTGCGGATATCGAGCATATCAACGAGCCGCAGGATCTGGCGTATGTGATCTACACCTCCGGAACTACGGGACGTCCGAAGGGAGTCATGATTGAGCATCGCAGCTTGGTGAATACGGCTGCGGCATATCGCCGGGATTACCGTCTGAACCAA